>JBGAGR010000289.1:0-9330 GCA_044226645.1 Aggregatilineales bacterium | reverse complement strand
CGTCAGCCTGCCACTGCCACTCGGTGTGCTGGGACATGAAGGCAGTACGGTGATCGTGGTACTGAACGGGCTGATTTCTCTGCTGTTGTGGCCTGAATTCCAGCGGCAACGGGCAAAAGCGGCGTAATTGCCCTCAGCCCCACTCGCGCTCAGGGGACATTCGTCCCCGTTCGGCTCGCCTCTCCCAACCGCTGAGTACAGCCAGGAGAGGGGAGGTAAGGCAAAACCGCGTCGAAATTAATCATGTATTGGGCATGGAAAGCACCATGCCCTTTTTGTTTGATTAGACCAGTTGGTAGCTGAAGCGGAAGATGTTATCGGGGTCATATTTGGCTTTTAGTGCGACCAGCCGTTTGTAGGTTTCCGGCAGATAGGCATCCTTCGCGCGGGCAGCGGCTTCGTCGCCAGTCATGAAGTTTAAGTAGACATTGCCGCGCAGGTATGGCTGCATATCGGCCTTGAACTGGCGGATATAGGCATTGCTGGCGGATTTTCCATCTGTCCCAAAGATTGGCCCACCGATGTTGAGATAGAAATTAGCATCGCGATTCCCGATGGCATTGGTATCCGGCGCGACATGGGCGATTGCACCGCCTGCATGGCGAATTTCGGCAAAGACCAGTGGTGATGCGCTGTTAGTAGCATGATGCACCAGCATATCAATGGCATCATCACTCAATTCGTCCAGCAGTTCGTTCGAGCCATTGCCGGCTGCGGGGTCAACCGGGTCATTGCTGATGGTGGCGATTTCGGAGAAGGGCAGTTCGCGGAAAGTGCTGCTGACAGGTTGGTGCCAATCGAGCCATTTTTGAACCTGTGTCGCGCCTTCTTTGGGATTGCCAGTATAGGCTGCCCGGACGATGACCTGAATTTTCCCGCGAATCGCATCCGGCATTTGCGGCAGATTCGGGAATTTGATGATGGTGATGGAGGATGTGAGTTCATCCGGCGCGTCTTTCACCCAATTGCGGAAGAAACGCAGCGCCTCTGTCGCCAATTCCGGGGGATAGATCATAAATCCACCATAGAGTGATGCGACAGGATACAGCGCGAACTCGATAGCGGTCACGACTCCAAAATTGCCGCCTCCGCCGCGCAGCCCCCAAAATAAATCGCTGTTTTCGGTTGGGCTGGCGGTTCGCAGGACACCATCGGCTGCGACGATTTCAATCGAACGCACGCTATCTGCCGCGAGGCCATAACGACGAGCCAACCAGCCTATACCGCCGCCGAGTGTATAACCGATTACGCCAACATAGGGTGAGGAACCAAGCAGTGGGGCTAGTCCATACGGCACGACTGCATCGACTACCTGCTGCCAGATGACACCCGCCTCAACACGGACGGTACGGGTTTGAGCATCGACCTGAATGGCCTTCATGTTCGATGTAACAATCAGCAGGCTATCGTCCGCAGGGCGCTGTATGCCGTGCCCTGTGGACTGGATAGCGATACCGAGATCCGCTTCGCGGGCGAAACGAACGCCTGCGGCTACATCCTGAGCATTCTCAGGGACAAGGATAAGCGCCGGATAATGATTGATTGCCAGATTCCAGCCGCGCCGCACTTGTTCATAATCAGGGTGGTCAGGTGTAAGGACACTGCCTTTCACCTGCTGTTGTAAATGCTCAATAGCATCCGCCGTATTCGCCATAGTCATGGTACAATCTCCTTTGAGATAAGCATCACGATGTTGCTTATACAGCATAATGTGGGATAGAATCGGGGGTCAATCAGCAAAAACTCAGATTGTGTTGCCTATGCAACAGAGGTAAGAAAATTGGCGCAAAAGTCGGACGAAAATGAGGATTTGCGAGTTCGGCGCACTCGTAAAATGCTTCAGGAAGCGCTGATTGAATTGACGGTTGAAAAAGGGTTTTCGGTTATTACTGTGCGTGATATTACCGAAAAAGCGATGGTCAACCGCTCGACCTTCTATCGTCATTATCTGGATAAGTACGATCTTCTCAACCAATATATGGACGAGCTTCAAACACTCGTGTCGGAAGCGGCACAGGGTGCAGAACGGGCAGACCCAACCGGTAAAGAGCGAGTACCTTCTGGCCTTCTGGTATTGGTCAAACATGTGCAGGAATATGCTGATTTTTATCGTGTCATGCTCGGACAGAACGGCGATCCTGTATTTATCCAACTTTTCCGGCGTATGTCGGAAAAACGCTACCGCAATTTGTTCACGGTTCTAGGCGTGGGTGATGATCCCAAAGAACCTTCTATCGACATGAAATTGGCCTATATTTCCTGCGCGGGCATAGGCGCATTTTTGTGGTGGTTGGAAAACGATCAACCCTGCACGCCGGAACAACTTGCTATATGGCTTGGGCAAATGAGTATGAGAAGTGCTGGCCTAAAGCCGCCACCCGGTATACATTCTGCCACCTGACTACCGATCTATAGGCTATTCAGCTCGGATTCGTCTCATAATCTATACATAGAAGTGAGCAGGAAGAGCATTGTGCCATGAAAGACGAGGGAAAAACGCGGGAACAGCTTTTAGCTGAACTGGAAAGTACGCGGAAGCAGGCGCAGGAATGTCGTCTGGCACTGGTTGTGGAGCAGGATCGCGTGAAGATTCTGGCGGATTTTATCCGCGATGCTTCAAATGAATTTCGCACGCCGCTGGCTGTCATCAACACCATTCTCTATCTACTGGAAAGACAATCTGACCCGGAACAACAGGCCAAACGAACTTCAATCCTGAAAGAACAAACGGCTTATCTGCATGATCTGATCGACGATATGCTGGCGATGTCCCGTTTGGAAAGCACCGCTGAATATGATTTCAAGCTCCTGAATCTCAATGATGTGATTCGGAGTGCCGGGAGCCGAATCCAACCCCTCGCCAAACGAAAAGAGGTTTCCCTGACACTGGATCTGGATACCAGCCTGCCGATGGTAGAGGGGGACAAGCCGGAACTCCAGCGGGCAATGGGGCATATCATCGGGAATGCGCTGGAATACAGTTCTGCCGGGGCAGAAGTTACGGTGTCCACCCGGATGACGGATAGCAATATTGTGGTGGAAGTGCGGGACAGCGGTTTAGGGATCAGCGAATTGGATTTCCCCCATGTTTTTGAGCATTTTTATAAGATCAACCAGACACGAACCACCTCACAGGGCGCTAGTCTGGGGTTATCGATAGCCCAGAAAATCATCTCAGCACATCAGGGTCGTATTCAGGTGGAACACGCAGCGGGATATGGTAGCGTTTTTCGGGTTCTGCTCCCGCATTACACGCCGTATGCCAGTGATAACTGACGGAGATTATGGAATTACGCGCTCGTTGAGCATCGTGTTAACTGCTTTGACCAGACGACGAAGTTCAGCTTCCAGGTCTTCAGTAATGCCATCCTGAATGGCGGCTTCGCGGAATAAATCTCGCGCGTCACGCAGGTCGGCCTGCCCTCGGCGTAAACGGCTGATTCCAGCGCGGAGTTGGGTACGGGCATCGCGGCTGGCAGGGCTGGTGTAATGATGGGGGAAATCCCAGCCATGCAACGAGGCAACTTCCTGCAAGCCTGATAGGAATTCCTCAATGGTTTCAATTTCCATCGCTGCGCCACGCTGAAGCAGGTTTTTCAAGCCCTGACTGAGTGAGGGTTCGATACCAAAATCCAGCGTGGTAATGTCACGATAACGCGATTCAGCCTCGGCAATGTTGCCGGGTTGGGGGCGCAGCGTGCTTTTTTGTGGTGACAGGCCGGTAAAGATGGGATAGAGGATGCCAACACACAGGTTATGAATATCCATGCGGAAATACTGGGTATCGCTGGCAGTCGTCCCTTCGAGCTGGCGGGAACTGTTGAGATCAATGATACGAAGTTGCAGCCCATCCCAATAAACGTGTTCCAGCTTGTGGTCGAGGTAGACGATGCCTTTCTGGTGCGCTAATTTGAGCATCTCAGCAAATTGCAAGGCTAAAGCCAGCCCTTCTTCACTGGGGAGCCGCCAGCGTGAACCAGCCTGATTGGGCTTCATGGTGTAAAGCAGATTATTGGCGCGGGGCAGATTTTGCAGTGCCAGATAGGGCCGCCAGCCGCGTTCAGCATATTCTGACAAGGATTGGATGAAGCCCATCGCGTCAACGTGAAAAGTGGCGATTTCGCCACTGTTAGGGGCTTCTCCCGGATCAGCAATAAACCCACAGTCGAGTAAATCCACGATGTGAGGACTTCCAGCGAGTTTCATAAGCAGATCGGCTTCATTGGCGAAGGCACGATATTCCCAACGAATTTCGCCATCCGGTGAAAGATGTTCGGGACGAAGCACTTTAAAGGCGACTACATGCCCGGAACGGCGATCCAGCGCGTCTAAGACACGGGCATAATGTCCCAGGGCAAATGTGTCGTTGAAGTTGTCAATTCGGTAAACGTCAGTTAGAGTAGTCATAAGCTTTGTCCTGGATTAATATATCCCAAATTCTGTGACAAATTTGGGATATATATCAAATCTACCACGACAATGGGCAATAGAATAGGGTTGAATGGGCGTGTTCCAAAATCTTTAAATGTAAGAAAATCAAACCACGCCTGGACTTGCCTTTCGGAGAATTGTCATATAATAGGGGAAATCTAAGTCGAGGAGTCCGGCGATGCTTTACCCGGAACAGGGAATCCGTCTTCGCAGCAGTGCCCGCACCAGCACGGGACAGGTGCGGGAAAATAATGAAGATAATATTCATTTGTGGACGCGCGAAAATTTTGTGTTGGCCATTGTTGCTGACGGCATGGGTGGCGCAGCTGCGGGTGAAGAAGCCAGCCGTATCGCCGTTGAGGCTATAAAGTCTGTTTTTACCCTGCGTGACCAGCGACCCGATGCGCTGGCTTCGGTGGAAGATGCGGTGGTGACAGAGCGACTGCGGGATGCGATTCAGGAAGCGAACAGCAGCATTATGCAAAAGGCGGCTGTCTCGCCAGAAATGCGCGGCATGGGAACCACTGTCACGATGGCTTTCGTGAGGGGAACCTACGCGATTGTGGCGCATGTGGGTGACAGTCGAGCCTATCTGGTTGATGGGGATGACCAAAGTATCACCCAGATCACCTCTGACCATAGTTTTGTAGAAGCCCTTCTTCTGGCGGGACATATTACGCCGGAACAGGCTGAAGATCACCCTATGAAAAATGTCCTGTACCGCGCGTTGGGTCAGGCCGAAGATGTTGATGTTGATTTGTATTACAAGCGCTTGCATGTCGGAGACCGGCTGGTATTGTGTTCAGATGGTCTGACACGACATGTGAAGCCTCATGAAATCGCAAAACTGGCGCTGGCTGATATTAACCCAGATGTTGTGAGTCAGAGTTTGATTGATCTGGCGAACGCGCGTGGTGGTGAGGACAATGTGAGCGTCATTGTGATTTCGGTAGAGGGTACAACAACTACTTCTAATCCGCCGAGCCAGGAAGCTGTCATTATCAATCCATCGGAAGACGGCGATGATGATGAAACGCTGGTTTTAAAAGGGCGTTCGGGCGTTCGTATCAGCAATCTGGATATTGGTGAATCAAGTTCTGTACCGTCCGAAGAGGACGAGTCGCTGGATGCTCATTTTGAGCCAACCGTCAATGATTTGATGTTTGATGACCCGAAAATGACCGCTGAGCGTCTGCGTGATGATGACGGCGAACCGACCCTCAAACTGGAAGGGTTGGGACTGGAAGGCAGTGAAGATATCACAGAAGATTCAAATCCTGTTCTGCTGGATTTGAATTACGTTGAGGGTGAAGCAGCACCGATTGTGGAAGAACGCGAAGAAGGTGAAGGGCGCGATACCCTGATTCCCGATCAATAGATGGTTCGACTGGCTGATTTTGTTATAAATTGTTGTTGTTTGTAAATACACCCTGTTTACTGCATTTTAAATTTCCCCATCCCTGTTAACTTATCCAATTTAACTCTATACTTTTCCACATGGACACACTAACCGGCACGATTGAACGGATTACTTTTTACAATGAGGAAAACGGCTATACCGTCCTCAAAATGACCCCTGACAGGAAGCAGTCGAACGAAGCGACGGAACGGGACGGCACTGTAACTGTAGTCGGGAGTATGCCGGAGCTTTCACCGGGGGAAGCTGTAGAATTCTCCGGCGAGTGGAGAAAAGATCCGCGCTGGGGAATGCAATTCCGGGCGGATATGGTGCAGCCTGTCGCGCCGACTTCACTGGTCGGCATTGTCAATTACCTGAGCAGCGGAATTGTGCCAGGTATTGGCCCGCGCACTGCCGAAAAGATCGTGAACCATTTTGGTTTGGAAACACTCGATATTCTGGATCAAACACCGGATCGTATTCACGATGTTCCGGGGCTGAAAACGAATCTGGCAGAGAGCCTGATTCAAGCCTGGGCAGACAATTATGCAGTGCGGAAGGCGATGATCTTTTTGCAGGGTTATGGAATCAGCAGCAAGATCGCGATTCGTATTCACAACGAGTATGGCAGTGAAACGGTCAGCCGGGTTCAGGCAAATCCTTACTGTCTGGCGGATGATGTCTTCGGCATCGGATTCATTAAAGCGGATGTGATCGCGCAGAATATGAAGGTCGAATTCGATTCGCCTAATCGGATTCACGCCGGATTGCAATATGCGCTCAATCAACTGGCGATGGAAGGTCATACTTATGTTCCGCGCTCGATGCTGATTGATAAGACAATAGAACTGCTGCGGGTGGATAACACAGTGCTGATCGAGCAGGTTCTGGAAATGGAATTGAAGTCGGAAGCGCTGTACAGTGAGCCTTTCCGCGAGCCGAACGGGATGCCGATTCAAGCGATTTATCTGCCAGTTTATTACCATTCGGAGATTGGAGCCGCAGAGCGTTTGCGCGATATTGTGCATTCACCCTCAGCGATGGCTTTGTCATGGAAAAAGACGAAATGGGAATCCTTTCTGAAGGAGCTGGCGAAACAGAATAATGTGGCGCTGACTGAGCAACAGCAAGGTGCTGTTCAAGCGGCTTTGACGAGCAAAGTTTCGGTGCTGACGGGCGGCCCTGGAACCGGAAAGACGACGACGCTCCAGATGGTGATTAATGCTTTGATAGCGGAGAGGCGCACTTTCCGGCTGGCTTCGCCAACTGGTCGTGCAGCGAAGCGTTTGAGCGAAGCGACAGGACATCCTGCCAGCACGATTCATCGCATGATGGGATTTCAGCCGGGAGGCGGGTTCGATTCGGACGAGGATAATCCTCTCGACGCGGATATGATTATCGTGGATGAAGCCTCGATGATCGATCTCGTTTTGTTTTACAACCTGCTCAAAGCGATCCGTCCAGCGACTCATTTGATGCTGGTCGGCGATGTTGACCAGCTTCCAAGCGTGGGCGCGGGAAATGTTTTGCGGGATGTGATTGACAGCGGTCAGGCACATGTGACACGGCTGGATACGATTTTCCGGCAGAGCGAGGACAGCCTGATTGTCCTGAACGCGCATAAAGTCAATCATGGCGAGATGCCCGTGATTAACAACCGGAGCCGAGATTTCTTCTTCTTCCGCGAAGAAGAAGCGGAACTCGCGGCTGAACTGGTGGTCGATATTGTGGTCAATCGTCTGCCGTACAAGTTCGACATTGACCCGATGGACGATATTCAGGTGATCGCGCCGATGTATCGCGGGCCAGTTGGTGTGATCGCGCTGAATGAGGCTTTACAGCAAGCGCTCAATGGCGATTCACGTATGGCAGAGAAAAAGCTGGCCGGGCGCTTGTTCCGGGCTGGCGATAAGATCATGCAGACGAAAAATAATTATGAGAAAGAAGTCTTCAACGGCGACATCGGACGGATTCGCGGGTTTGATTTCGATAATAATACGTTCGAAGTGCTGATGGATGGTCGATTAATTGACTACGACTTCAGCGAGGCCGACCAGCTTACTCACGCTTACTGCATCAGCACGCATCGCAGTCAGGGCGGAGAATATCCGTATGTGGTGATTCCACTGCATACTCAACATTACATGATGCTGCAACGGAATTTACTCTACACGGCGATTACGCGGGCGAAAAAGACGGCTGTGCTGGTTGGGATGCACAAGGCGATTCACATCGCGGTGAATAACAACAAGGTTGCCGAGCGTTACAGCGGATTGCTGGAACGGTTGAAGGGGTAATACAGCCCTCACCCCTGCCCCTCTCCCAACCGGCGAGTACGCCTAGGAGAGGGGAAAATCCACCAGAATCAGTTTGACCCCACCATTTTTCCAATGATTGCCATATCGAATACCCATCAATATTAGCCGCCGGATTGGGCAACGGGAAGCAGGGCGGACGGCCACCGACGGCAAACGGGACGTACGGGAGATGGCCGCTACAGGTGGCGGCTCACACGGGAGGAGGCCGCCGCTGTGGGGGGAGGGGGGTGGCGGCAGCCGATTTACGGCGGAGCGCGGCTGCCACACGTTCATTTTTCTGCCAATCGCGCAGCGTGCGTTCGGGGACTCCGGCAAAACCGGCAATGTCGCTGAGTTTGCTGCCGTTGTGCCGCAGGAGTTTGAGGACAAGGCGTTTGAAGTCGGGCGAGTAGCGTTTGGACATGGTGAGAGTCTCCAGATGCAAAATCAAAGTGCTGAGTGCTGAGTACAAAGTCCTGAGTGAAAATCAGAGACTTGCGACTAGTGACTTCAGCGTAGCACGAAAGTTCTGAAAAGGGGTTACCTTTTGGTAAACTTTTCGGTAGGAATTTTCAAACGGAATGAAGGGTCAATACAGCGATATTGCAGGGCGCTGAAAAATCGTGTTAGGTAGTATGGTGGATGGGTGGTTTGTCCCTGATTTTCGCTCATTTTATTCACCGAGGGTTCAAAACCCTCGGCTAACTAAAAGTTGGTAAACCCGTAAACGGGTTGTAAACGCCGTCAGAATAAGCGTCCACCGTTTAGTGTAGTGCTACCAATTGTGTTAATGGTGAGCGCGGGGTAGAACCAATGGACAAGCGAATTAAAACTCAAATGATTTTCGCAGGGCGCTTCGCGAAGCGCCCCTACAACCAAGACCAACAATCCTATGCGTTCGTTTCCAGTTTTCCATAAGGTAAAGATTGTCCCCTTTTCGACTTCACTCTGCACGATCATATAACCTTTGTGAGCCTTCGTGAGGGCGTTTACCAGATAGAGATGAGAATCAAAGTCGTTTGATATTACCTACGGTTATTTGCTGGCAACGGGGATAAAGATCACGACGGACGTTCCCCGACCAAGGACGCTTTCCAGGCGCAGCGAGCCGCTCATAAATTCAATTCGCTGGCGCATTTTGCTTATTCCAGAGTTTTTCTGCTGACGTTCGATAATTTTTGTGTCAAAGCCAACGCCGTTATC
>JBGAGR010000288.1:0-9617 GCA_044226645.1 Aggregatilineales bacterium | reverse complement strand
TGGACCTGAGGGGATTCGAACCCCTGACCTCTACAGTGCGATTGTAGCGCGATCCCAACTTCGCTACAGGCCCGTTTGGATGGGCGCATTGTATCGGCTGTCGAGGGGATAGTCAAGGCTGTACAACCAGACCAGCCTGGTTTGCGCCGCTCATAACGGGTGTTATAATCGCCTGAATATCCGTACAAACATGAGGAATCGACACTTAAAGTCCTCGGTCTGAATTTCAGGAGGAATCAATTGACTTCCCTCGTAGTAACTGTCACCGAAACGCTGCGGTATCGCGGTGCTATCGGTCAATGGAGCTGGGTACTTCACCGCATCAGCGGGCTTGGCGTAATTTTATTTCTGACTCTGCATGTGATCGACACATCGTGGTCTGTTTTTTATCCGGAAAAATATGTTAAAGCGATTGCGACATACCAGACACCCTTATTTACGATAGGCGAATTTGCTCTGGTCGCCTGTGTGATCTATCATGCGCTGAATGGCCTGCGCATTGCGATTCTTGATTTCAAGCCGGTTTGGTGGCGGCACCAACAGCGGGCGGCGCTTTATGTTCTGCTGGGCACTGTGATTATCCTTGTCCCAACTTTTATTCTGATGTTCGGTCACGTCTTGAATTTCTACAATGACCCGGAACATCAAATCCTGCCGTTGAGCGAAGTGCTTTTGGAGCAGATTCCGTTTGTGGTCGGATTTGCCGCCGCGTTGGTCGCGGGTGTCATATTCTCCGGTATTCACGGCATTATTGCTCCGTCAAAACCCAAAGATGCGAAAGCTAAACCGCAGGGGAGCCGAACCGAGCGCTTCTGGTGGTCATACATGCGTATCAGCGGCATCCTGATTCTGCCGTTGGTTTTTGGACATTTAGGACTCATTCATCTGATTCAGGGCGTGTTCGATATTACGGCACAGGGTTCGGTGGTGGGGTCTACTATTGCCAACCAGAGCGGTACAGCGGTGGAATTCGTGGCGGATCGCTGGAATTTCCTGCTGGCGGGTATTGCTGTTTGGCGGTTGTATGACTTCGGCCTGCTGGCGTTGGCAGTCATTCATGGCTTCAATGGGCTGCGTCTGGTGCTGACCGATTACACGAACTTTAGTCCACTACTCAAGCGCGGCATGGTGTATATGTGCCTGATTGGCGCAGTGGTGCTGCTGGTGTTGGGTGCTGGTGCGTTGATCGGTACGATTGACAGCACGGCGATTCAGATGGCACAACAGGCAGCAGCGAATTTGCATAAATAGAACCTGGTCTGTGTAGCATCTATAAGCGGGTAAGGGCGGTTGAAAAACCGTCCTTTTTTATGCTATAACCTTACGAATTGTTACCTGATAATCAGGTAAAAACAGGTGAAAAGTTTGGGTATGGTTTGTAACGGTTTGTGAAAATAAACAAATCAAGAAGTTAAAAGTGATTGAAAAATCCCCTCTGTCGGAATAAGTACCGGAGAGGGGATTTTTGTTTGTGGATCGAATGAGGAGCGGTAAATCGCTAGTTGTATTCCAGCACAGCCGCGCCGTTGACCGATGATTTTTGGGCGGCGTGATGACCATTGCTGGACAGCAGTGTCGTCAGTTCTTCTTCAGGATTGCGGAACTGCATGGTATACAGTTTGGCATAGAGACCATTTTTCGTCATCAGTTCGTCATGTGTGCCGAGTTCGACAATGCGTCCGGATTCCAGCACAGCGATGCGATGAGCTACCTTAATCGTGCTTAAGCGGTGGGCGACAATTACGGTTGTCCGGTTTTGCATCAGACGATCCAGCGCTTCCTGCACCAGCCCTTCGGATTCGTTATCGAGTGAACTGGTGGCTTCATCCAGCAGCAGGACTGCCGGGTCTTTCAGGATGGCACGGGCGATGGCGATGCGCTGACGCTGACCGCCGCTCAGGTTCATACCGCGTTCGCCGACAATTGTCTCGTACTGATTCGGGAAAGCCATAATGAAATCGTGGGCATTGGCAGCGCGCGCCGCTTCGATCATCTCGGATTCACTGGCATCCAAGCGTCCGTAGAGGATGTTCTCACGGATGGTTCCGCCGAACAGGATGGTTTCCTGCGGCACGATGCCGATTTGCTGGCGCAGGCTGAGTTGGGTTACATCGCGCAAATCGTGTCCGTCGATCTGGATGTTCCCGGTGGTAGGGTCATAGAAGCGCGGAAGCAGATTCAAAATCGTACTTTTGCCAGCGCCACTGGGACCGACCAGCGCGAGGATTTCCCCAGCGCGAATATCCATCGAAACATTTTCCAAGACGGGTGTTTCGCCGTCGTAGTTGAAGGACACATCGTTGAAGGCGATTTGTCCCTTCACCGCAGGTAGGACAACTGCATTGGGCTTATCTTCGATAGTGGGGCGGACATCCAGAATTTCAAAGACACGCCGCACGCCTCCAATCGCTGCGCTGATTTGCCCGAACAGTCCACCTAATCCGCCCAGGCTTCCCGCGATGGTGATGCCGTAGATCAGGAAGCCAGTAATCATCGAAACGGTGAGCCGCCCCGCGATGACTTCGTTGCCGCCGTACCAGACAATCGCCGCGATAGCACTGAAACCCAGGAACATCATCAATGAGCCGAAAGCCGAGTTGTAGACCGCCATTTGCAGCGAGGCTCGGAAAGTCTTTTCCATCGCAGTATTGTAGCGCGTGGTTTCGAAGGATTCGCGCCCGAAGCTCTTGACGACGCGGATGCCCTGTAAGCCTTCTTCCGCCACAACGGTTGAATCGGCTAATTCATCCTGAATTTTGGTGCTGCCTTTGTTGATGCGTCTGCCGAAGAAGAAGGCAAACAGAATGAGTACCGGGGTGATTGCCAGAATGAACAGGGTGAACTGGGCGTTCATACTGAGCAGGATAGCGATGGAGCCGATCAATGTCAGGGTTTGACTGAGCAGGCTGGTGATATTGGTGGTGAGCATGGCGCGCATCTGGGTGACATCACTGGACAGGCGCGAAACCAGATCACCGACACGCCGAACCGCATAAAAATCCAGCGAGAGGTTTTGCAGATGGGTATAGAGTTTGGTGCGCAGGTCGAAGACGATGCGCTCGCCGATATAGGAGAGCAGATAGCTCTGGATGAAACTGAAGGCGGCCTGAACCAGAAACAGCCCGATCAGTAAGCCCGCCAACGTATTCAACTGGCTGCCATCATTTCCCTTTGTGACTGTATCCAGCAGTTGGACGATGACCGCCGGGAATGCAAGGCCGAAGGCGGTTGAGAGCGCCAGCGCAATCATTGCCAGAATCATGCGTCCGGTATAAGGCTTGAGATAGCTGAGCATACGCAACCAGTTAACGGAACGGAAGGACACAGGGGTATTGTCCCTGTTCATCATGCTATCGGCTGCTGCCGGATTATTGGAACGATCTTCCACAATGGTTACTCCTCATTCGTGATGCACCCGATTACCGGGATATTGAGCGAACATTCAACACGATACACGGGCTGTTTAAACTCAATTTAAACGGGTGAAAACGATAAAAAATACAGCCTCGCAGCTTGATGTTTGCGGGGCTGTATTTGATATACGTGGAATTATATTTTAGGGTTGCGGCGGCAGAGAGACTCTGAAAGTTGTGCCGATGTCGGCTTTGCTCTCGACGGCAATCGAACCTTTATGCATGTGAATGATTTTTTGGGCGATAGAAAGCCCTAAGCCGCTTCCACTCGTATCGGAGCGGGTGCGCGATTTGTCGGCCTTGTAGAAGCGTTCGAAGATATGCGCCTGATCTTCTTCAGAAATGCCCTTGCCAGTATCGGTTATCGAAAACTCGATTTTGTCCGGATGGGGATGCAGTTCGATGCAGATTTTGCCATTCTGCGGTGTGAACTTGATACCGTTGTGGATGAGGTTGAGCCACACCTGACTGAGCAGGTCTTCATCGGCAGTAATAGACGCTTCGTCCAGATTCACATCCATATCAATGGCTTTGCCTGCCCATTGGGGTTCGCAGAGCAAAATCAGATTGCGAATCTGCTTATCCAGTCGATACGGTTTTGGCTCAAATTTAATCTGATCGGATTCGAGTGAGGCCAGTCGCAGCAGATTATCGGTCAGCTTGGAGAGGCGCATACTCTCGGTTTCGATGATAGTCAGGTAATGATGACGGTCTGCGAGGCTCAGGTTGTCATTTTGCAGCGCCTGAGCAAAGCCGCGAATAGAGGTTAAGGGCGACTGGATTTCGTGTGAAACATTCGATATGAATTCCTGCCGCATCTGCTCCATTTGATTGAGTTCGCTGGCAGTCTGGTTGATGGTTTCGACGAGCGTGCCGATGATGCCGCGTTCCGGGGAGCCTCTGGAATCGTGAATATCGTTCACCCGGACACTGAAATCGCCTTTCGCCATCTGACGCAAGGCATCAATGAGGGGCATAAAAGCGTTCATCTGCCCTTTCTCGATACGCGATCTGAAAATGGAACGGGTCAGGACTGAAACGGTCAGCACCGTCAACACCAGTCCACCGACTGAGTTGATGATTTGGGTCAGGAGTGGAGAAGGATGCCAATCCAAAACGCCGAAAAGCCAGTTTGTCAGGAAAAAGGCGAGGCCGAACATGACGATCAGAAACGTCATCATCGCAGCGAACCAGAGTGTTCCCTGTAGTTTATCCCTCCTCGTCATGCATCCACCTCCAGACGATAGCCGAGGCCGCGAATGGTGGTGATTTTGAAGGCATATCGGGCTTCGGGGAAACGATCCCGCAGGCGGTTGATGTGTACGTCTAATGTGCGTTCGTTGCCGTCGAAATCGAAGCCCCAGATGTCCTCAATCAACTGGTCGCGGGAGAAGGTTTTGCCCGGATAGCTGGCGAGTTTGAAGAGCAGTTCAAATTCTTTAAGGGGCAGGGTGAATTTATCGCCGTTGGCTTTGACTTCAAAGCTTTTGTGATCCATATAGAGTGCGCCGACCTGCACCGTTTGCGAAGTGGCGATACGATAACGCTTGAGCAGTGCTTTCACGCGCACGACCAGTTCCGGAGGATCAAAGGGCTTGACTAGATAATCATCTGTGCCTAACTGGAAGCCATGCACTTTATCGCTAGTTGTTCCTTTAGCGGTCAGCATGAGCAGGGGAAAATCATAGTAGCTGCGCAGTTGACGACACAGTTCCCAACCGTCCATGTTCGGCATCATAATATCGAGGATGACCATATCCACCGTGATGGTTTCGAGCATCGAGAGCGCTTCTACACCGTCTGATGCCTCATAAACGTCGAAACCCTCATTCTGTAGGAAGACACGCGCGAGTTCGCGAATATAGGGGTCATCATCCACAATCAACAGCTTGCTCATGTCTTGTTCTGAATATCCTTTGGTAAGTCACAACTTGTAGCTTACCACCCTTTTTTAAACTGAATTTAAATGCCTTTTTGTGACAGGTTCGGTGGGATGAGCACTGCTTAAAAAATTAGGGGCATACCAAATCGTATAACGATAGTAGCAAGCTCGGTGCGGGAGGGGTATATTTATAACAATATTCGAAAGTTAAGTAAGGAATTTTTTGAACATGCAAACGCATCAGTTTGATGCCATTATCGTTGGTGCGGGAGGAGCAGGGTTGATGGCGGCGCTTTACGCCAGCAAGGGCGGCGCGAATGTCGCCGTTGTCAGCAAACTCTATCCTACACGCAGCCACACCGGAGCGGCCTTGGGCGGTATTGGTGCGGCGTTGGGCAATCTGGAAGAAGACAAGCCCATCTGGCACGCTTACGACACTGTAAAAGGTGGTGATTTTCTGGTTGACCAGAACGCCGCTAAAATTCTGGCGGAAGACGCGGTACGCGCCATTGTCGAACTGGAACATATGGGGCTGCCATTTGACCGTACACCGGAGGGCAAAATCAGCCAGCGGCGCTTTGGTGGACATACCAGCAACTTCGGTGAAAAGCCGGTGCGTCGTGCCTGCCACGCGGCTGACCGTACCGGACACATGATTCTGCAAACCTTATACCAGCAGTGCATCAAGAACGAAGTTCGTTTCTTCGATGAATATCATGTCGTTGATGTGCTGATGAATCAGGGGCACTGCGTAGGTGTAGTCGCGGTGCAGCTTGGCACAGGTGAATTCCATGTTTTCCACAGCAAAGCGACTCTATTCGCGACAGGTGGATGGGGACGCATGTGGCAGATTACCAGCAATGCCCATACGCTGACGGGTGATGGCGCAGCAGTGGTTTACCGCCGGGGTGTCCCGATGCAGGATATGGAATTTTACCAGATTCACCCCACCGGGTTATACGGTCTGGGTGTGCTGCTGACGGAAGGTATTCGCGGTGAGGGGGGCATTCTGCTCAACCGGCATGGCGAACGCTTCATGGAAAAATATGCGCCACGTATTAAAGACCTTGCCAGCCGCGATGTGGTCAGCCGTTCGATTTATATGGAACTGCGGGCGGGTAATGGCTGCGGCCCGAATAAGGATTACGTCCATCTGGACATCCGGCCTTCGACGGTCAATCGTTATCTGGCGGAAGCCGGTGAAACCCGCCGCGTGGATGATGCTTATATCGCGCGTGCTCTGGCAGAGACATTGGATACCTGCCGCACCTACGCGGGTGTTGATCCGCTAACTGAGCCGATGCCGATTGTGCCAACCGCGCACTATGCGATGGGCGGCATTCCCACGAATGTGGACGGCGAGGTGACGATGGATGAGACAGGAACCATTTTGCCGGGGATGTACGCGGCGGGTGAGTGTGCCTGTGTCAGTGTTCACGGCGCAAATCGCTTAGGGACTAATTCGCTGGTTGATCTGGTAGTGTTCGGACGGCGCGGCGGTATGAAGATTGCCGAGTACGTCAAAGGCGCGAGTCTTGTCCCACTGCCGAATGATCCGACAGGCGAGGTAGAATCCGAACTCAAGCGCATTCGCAGCACCAAAGGCAAGACCCGTCCTTATGAAATCCGCAAGGCACTGCAAACGCTGATGATGGACGATGTTGGCGTGTTCCGTCAGGAAGAAGGGCTGACAAAGGCTGTTGCGCAGCTCCATGAACTACGGGAGAAGCATCGCACAGATTTGACAATTGACGACACAGGTTACAAGTTCAACACCGATTTAATGGAAGCATGGGAACTGGGCTGTTTGCTTGACCTGGCGGTTGTGACGGCTGTCAGCGCGAAGAATCGTAAGGAAAGCCGGGGCGCTCACAGCCGCGAAGATTTCCCGAAACGCGATGATGAAAACTGGATGGTGCATACGCTGGCCTTCCGCAAGTCGAAGGGGTTGGCGGTCGATCACGAGATGGAACCGGAGTTGAGCACCAAGAAGCCGGTAGATCGTTCGCTGGAAGCGGAGCATCCCGATCACTTCAAACCGAAAGAGCGTGTTTACTAGACTGGCAAGACAGCCGCTATATACATATGACGAAGAACGACGAACTGATTAAACAACAGGTAGCCCGTTACCGAGCCATGCGTTCCCTGAGCTTAATTCGTGCACTGGGTTTCATGGTGGTGGGCATTATTGGGCTTGGCCTCGCCGCTAACGGCAGCATTTTTGCAACGAGCGATGGGAGTCAGCCCAAAGGGTGGCTGTACGATAATCTGGGTAAGGACGGGGCAACCGCTGCGGCAGTAGGATTGATGATTCTGGTGACAGTAATTGGCGCAATCTGGGCGTACCGTATCTTTCGCGATGTGACCAATGGTTACAAGCGATATGAAGCAGAATTGAGAAAGAACGCAGCCAGCGGGGTCGAAATCCGCTAAACATCAGGCAAAACGATATATGAAAGCAGAGTGATTCAAAATGGAAGTAACGTTTCGCATTCGACGCTATAACCCGGAAATCCCCGGTAAAGATAAGCCGTACTGGCAGGAATTTACGCTGAAAGACGTGCATGAAACCAACCGTGTGCTGGAACTGTTGAACCGCGTCAAATGGGAACTGGACGGCACACTGACCTTGCGCCGCTCGTGTTCTTCCGGCATTTGCGGCTCGGACGCGATGCGCATTAACGGACGCAATGCGTTGGCCTGCAAGCTGTTAATTCGCGATGTCGGTACGAAAGTTCAGGTCGAGCCGATTCTGGGTCTGCCCGTGATTAAAGACTTAGTGGTCGATATGGAACCATTTTTCGACCATTACCGTTCAGTCATGCCGTATTTCGTCAATAATGATCCGGTTCCGGAAAATGGACGGGAACGCCTCCAAGCGTCGGAAGATCAACAACTGATTAGTGATTCGAGCAACTGCATTCTGTGTGCCTGCTGCACGACTTCCTGTCCCAGTTTTTGGGCGAATGGCAATTATGTCGGTCCCGCAGCCATTGTTCAGGCGCATCGCTTCATCTTCGACACACGCGATCAGGCCGCTGAAGATCGTCTGGAAGTGTTGTCTGAGCCGGATGGTGTCTGGCGCTGCCGCACGATTTACAACTGCACGCCCGCTTGCCCGCGCGGCATCGAAGTCACCAAAGCGTTGGGTGAGGTCAAACTGGCGATTCAGAGGGGAAAGCCAGAAGGCGTTATCAAGCCCGGTGACATTCAGGTACACCACTAGAATACGCCTGTTAAATAGCGATTAAATGAAAAATGGCGGAAACTCAAATCCGCCATTTTCGATTATAATATGGGTATGGACAACGATACTCACCAACCCTTACCAAATCCAGCAGCCCTTCCTGAAGTAGAACCGGATGGGCCATTTTGGACTCCGGGACGAATCGTCTACATCCTGATTATTCTCATCACGCTGATTGCTTTTCTTATCTATGTCCTCTCGCCTACAATCACCGCTATGATTACACCGCCGCCACCACCCACCCTTGCAGGGCCGCTGCAACGCGCCTAACGTTTCGACCTGATATTCTATTACGTCCGAAAAATGAATATCGTGTAATGATTGTGGGAGAAACTGAATGGCATCGAATCAACCACCGCCTCAATCTGAGATGGATTACCGTCTCATGGTAGAGCACTCACCCCAACTGGTATCCCGGCATAACAAAGACGGCATCTTCATTTATGCATCACCCTCATATCACCGTCTGCTGAGACTGGAACCCAATGAACTGCTGGGGCATTCGCTCTATGAATTTACCCATCCCTCAGAAGTTAGCCGCCTGCGAACAGCCTATGTGCAGTCCCGTACAAGGGGCGAACCGCAAACTGTCCTATACCGGATGCGTCGCAAGGACGGACAGTATATCTGGCTGGAAACGGTCTTTCAGCAGGAGCCGGAATCGCAATATGTGATGGGATTCAGCAATGACGGCACGAAAGTGAAGTATCTGGAAGACGCGCTGCGCATTCTGGCGCGTGGGACAGATACACTCCAGGGGCTCGATTTTTTCCGAGCGCTGGTGAGTCAGGTGTCCGCCGCACTCCATATGCCCTTTGTTTTCGTGACCGAACATGTCGATAACAAATCAAAAGTGCGTATGCTGGCCTTCTGGCAGGGAAGCGATTTCGGCAATCCGTTCGAATACAGTCTCGCTGGTACACCCTGCGACGATGTGATTAACAAGGGTAAATCCTGTTATTTCCCTGTCGGAATACAATCCATTTTCCCGAATGATCGTGATCTGGTGTCATTGGCTGCTCAAGGCTATATCGGTGTCCCGATTCATGATTCGCATGAGGAGGTTATTGGGCAT
>JBGAGR010000287.1:0-9649 GCA_044226645.1 Aggregatilineales bacterium | reverse complement strand
AGGTCTTTTACGATCACCTATCTACTGCGATTAGCCGCTTACGCCGGAGCGTAGTCGATTTCCTTCAGCGTTGTTTCAATCTGCTGCCAGGTCGCCGGGGTGTCCCATTGAACGGTCACAGTCTTGGTATCGACCACACCGTCGACCTGCTTCACACCGCTGATCTGGCTGACTTCGTTCTTGATCGTCTTGACGCAGCCGTCGCAGCCAATGTTGGGAACCTGAAAAGTCTTCTTCTCCATAGCGCTTGCTCCTCTATTGATAAATAACGGTACGCGGTACCACGTTATGTTAGTTTCGGCATTTTACAGCCAGACTAATGACGCTGTGAATGCTCACTACATTACCCCGGGGGGTATATATTGGTTCTGTTTTTACCATTACTTCCCGATTATCGTATTGTTTGAAGTCGCGAATACAGTGACAATAGTGCTCGTTTATCCGGTACGATCTTCACAGGAGACCATATGTTACCCTTGCCACCCCCACTGCCCGATGAAGTTTTGGCGAAACGCCAGCAGCTTCCACTTAAATTCGCACCTATTACCCTGACGGGTTCATATGTCCGCCTTGAGCCGCTTGATCTGGATCGCGATGTTGAAGCCCTTCATGCTGTCTCCAATGGGCAACCTGCTTCCCTGGGTGAACGCTCGATTGATGCTTATGACTCGGAAGAACTCATCTGGCGCTGGTTGTTTTCGGGGCCATTTGCTAATGCTGCCGGACTGCGCGACACGCTGCGCTCTCAGGTAGAAGCACCGAACGGCTTATGTATGTGTGTCTTTGACATCCCCACGGGTAAGCAGGTCGGCGTGGTCAATTTCATGAGCAACGCGCCCGAACATCTCAAAATCGAGTTAGGCAGCATATGGTACAGTCCACTGGTTCAGCGTACCCATGCCAATCTCGAATCGACTTACCTCATGCTCCGACATGCCTTCGATCTGGGGTATCGTCGTGTCGAATGGAAATGCAACGCCCTGAACGAACGCTCACGCCGCGCTGCCCTGCGTATGGGCTTTCAGTTTGAAGGTATTCAGGACAGCCATTTCATCATCAAAAATCGCAACCGTGATACGGCCTGGTTCCGCGTCCTTGACCGCGAATGGCCGGATGTGAAACCGCGTCTGGAAAACATGCTGTATAGCAAATGACCCGCTGATTCTGGAGAGGACGAGAGCTTAACCTCGTCCTACTGACTTTACAATCCATAAACGATGTACTCCACTACTGCTCAAACTAACAATTCTTCTCCCAATGTCTGCTTACAAAATCATCATCGAGCCAATATTTTACAGTTTTCACAATTCTCCTATGTTTTCTGGATAAACTGACTCTACACTTAATTAATTGGATTAAGTAATTGTTGTAGAATGAAACTAGTCGCAGTTAGTAAATGGATGCCCGCACCTCTGGATAATTCATAACAGGCGACCACAACGCTGTTTATACGGCGGTATCATTTTCAAGTGGATAGGTAAAACATCGTGTCCTATCGTATTGCTTTTCTATTCATTATTATCACAGTTTTATGTTTCACGGGAACAACCTACGCCCAAGAGCACATTACGGTCACGGGCGATAATGGCGTACAATTCACTATCCAATCAGTTGAATTTCGCGACACGGATGGTAAGAATAAACCTGAAAATCAAACCTTCGTCGTTATGTTTGGACAGCTCAAAAACACCACTGGCAGTCGTCAGTGTGTCTATGCTGGTCAGGTTGAATTAAAAATCGGCGATAACATCTATAGTCCCGATGCTTCTGCCATGCAGTCCATTCAATCCGGCCTCACACCCAAAATCGACTACATCGGCGTTATTTTTGGGCAGTGCCTCAAAGCCCGTGAAACCGTATCAACTTTCGTTGCCTTCGATGCCGAACCATTTACAACCTTTCAACTGACATTTCTCGCTCGCAAAGTCAGTGGTTCACTCAGCAGTGCATCGGCTTTACCCACAACGCCAGCACCTACCCGCGCCAGTGCCACTCCCCAGCCTACTACTACCAGCGTACCGCGCAGTAATGTTTCCAGTGATGCTATTTTCACGGTTAAAGGTACTCGCACAGTCAACATTCGTTCCTGCAATTCAACCGACTGCTCCATTCTCAGCACCTCTAATCCCGGTGATGTCCTCAATGTCACCCAGCACCTCAATGAATGGTATGAAGTCATGTTAGACGATGGACAGTTAGGCTACATTTCGGCTTCTCTCGTATCAGTGTCCTTGCCTGTCGTTAGTGCCACAGCCACACGTCCAAGTGTCGTATCAGCTTTTGATGAAAGCGAATACGTGGGGCACATCAGTGATGTACTTTTTATCGCCGCTGGTGGTCGTAATGTCCAGACTATTCGTGTCGCTGATGGACACGCCAAAGGTGGCGAGCGCGTCATCCTCGTTTCTTATCTCACGACCGAAAGCACTCAACCCGGCTATGTGGAAGAATGGATTGATCTGTTCAGCGCCATCGCCACAGCCATTGATATTTATGATTTGGATGTAGATAGCGTGGCTTTAGTGGCGGGTGAAGCAACAGGACAAGCTGCCGGAGCGCTCGTCACATCCGTTGATGATTTAATGGCCTTCTATCGTGGTGAAATCAACCGTGCTACATTCCTCAGCCGCCTGCAAACCACCGCATTTTGAGGTACAGGAAGGAATGACTTTGATCCATAAGCATTTTAAGATTAGACTCGCTGGTGCTCGGAACAGGATATAATCTTATGACGTATGTATATATCTTGCCCTACTGTTAATCGCCAACCGCCAATCTCTCTACTGGCTTGATACTCCGTCGATACATAACAGCGTATCCCAAAAACGCCAGCAGTGCCGCCGTCGCCCCGCCACACCAGATGGCTACCGGGGCAATGTGGTCGCTTAAAAAGCCGCCGATCATCGGCCCGATGCCTGAACCAATGGTATAGGCTACTGAGAAAATGCCCATATACCGCGCGCGCATATTCACCGGAGCCAGATTCGCCACATAACTTGCCGATGTCGGCGCGACGATGAGTTCACCAATCGTCATAATCGCCATACTGATGGAAAAATGCAGCAGCAGCGATGAAAGCGCATAGCCCAGCATCCCCAGCACATAAAACACCGTCCCCAGCACTAACATCTGTAATGGACGGTAGCGCGCTGTCACCCGCGACACCAACATCTGAAAGAGCACGATCATCCCGGCGTTGATGCTCAGGAGGATGCTGTACTGCTCCTGCGGAATGGCGAAGTTTTCCTTGACATACACCGGCATCAGCGTGAAAACCAGCGAAATCGCAAATTCCAGCGTGATATACGCGCCGAAAAAGGCCATAAATGCCTTGTCGCGCGCCATATAGCCATAACCGCCAGCGACTTTTTCTCCCTGTGTTTCCGTTTTCTGCGGCGCAGTCTCCGCGATAAACAGCAGAAACGGAATCACGAGTATCAGATTAATCGCTGCTGTGATGTGATATGACGGGATATGCGTCGCTGCGATGAACAACGCCCCTGCTGCTGGCCCTACTGCTATCGCCAGATTGCTTACTGTCCGGGCGATAGCATAAGCGCTGGTGCGGTCATCTGGTCTGACAATATCGGCCACCATGGCGAACGAACCAACATAGAAGATCGGCTGGAAGATGCCGTAAAAAATCAGCAGTATCCCCCACTGCCAGATTTCATGCGCGGCGCTCATGCCGATCAATACCATGCTCCACGCCACCAACCCGAACGCCATCGCTTTTTTGCGTCCGAACTTGTCCATAATCGTGCCTGTGACCGAAGTTGCCAGCAGTCCAGCGAGGGCTTGCAGCGAAATCAATGTCGTAACCGTTGCGAGCGGTGCGCCTAGACTTTCGCGCATATACAGCGAAAGAAACGGCCAGATCAACGCCGCCGCCGCACGATTGCAGAAAAATACCCCCAGCATCAACCACATAGCGCGGGGGTACTTATTAAAGGTATGCCGCATGAAAAATTATTCCTGTCAATATCTTGGAGAATTTGTCCGCTGCCGGAGTAATCCCCTACCATTTCTGTAATAAATCGTAATATTCACCTATTCTGACCTGTTTATCACGTATGCTAAAACAAACTACTTTTCAACACAACATCTCATTCCAAAGGAAAGCGGCGTTTCTAAACTGCTCGAATCCTGTCCAGTGCCCATGCAGCGTGTTCCCGCAGCATTTCACTCGCGTCATTCAGCAAATGTTTCAACGGTTGAATCGCTTCCTCACTGCCCCAATTTCCGGCAGCGATACACGCATTCCGCACCAGACGTTCACGCTTAATCCGCGCAATCGGACTGTTAGAGTATCGCTGTTGAAAACCCTCTTCGTCCAGCCCCAGTAAGTCCACTAAACGCGGTGCGACGCGATCCATATCGGCTGGATAAAAAGCCTGCTCTTGTGTCGGCAGCGCGAATCGTTGAAATGGACACACATCCTGACACACATCGCAGCCATACACCCAATTGCCCATCAAATGTCGCAGTGTCGGATCGATGCTGCCCTTATGCTCAATCGTCAGATAACTAATGCAGCGCCGCGCATCCAGCACATGCGGCTGCGGAAATGCTTTCGTCGGGCAGGCCATCAGACAGCGCGTGCAGTTCCCGCATAGGGTTTCCCGCCCCGGCCTGTCATAACTATCGAACTCCATCGTCGTCAGGATTTCACCGAGAAAAAAGGTACTCCCCCGGCGCGGATGAATCAGCATCGTATTTTTACCTATAAATCCTAACCCCGCCTCATGTGCGTGACTCCGTTCCAGAATCGCCCCGGTATCCACATAAACTCGATACGCTCCTTCTTGTGCCTTTTCTCCCCCTCGCATCGAGGGAGAGGGGGACGGGGGGTGAGGGTCATTTCCTAATATCCATTTTGCCAGCCGCTCCAGACGCGGAGTCAGAATATGGTGGTAATCGACACCCCAGGCATAAGCCGCAATCCGTCCGCGCGAAGGGTCATTCAAAACCGCCTCTGGAATTGCCGCTGTCTGGTAATCCAACCCAATTACCACCAGCGACTTAACTCCCGGCAAAATGACATTCAGATCATGCCGCCTGGCCTGACGGTCAGGTCGCGTCATATAGCCCATCGTGCCCTGCATTCCGGCTTCGACCCAGCGGAAATAGGCATCCAATCGCGGCGATGGCTCCGCGCGGGTAATCCCCACCAGATTAAAGCCCATTTCCAGAGCCTTGCTTTTTAGCGCATGGGATGAGAAGGTCATTGCGTGTTACCCTGTTCTCACATAAACCAGAATTATATCTAACCACGCCACGTCATTAATCAAGAAAGGCACATCATCATGACCTCGGACGACATCAAATCGCAGGCTCAGGCGCGATTCGGCCAGTTCGCGGAAGGTTACATCCAGAGCAAAAGTCACGCCAGCGGTAACGATCTTGAACGTCTGTTAGCTGTCGCACAGCCACAGCCGACCTGGCACATGATGGACATCGCCACAGGCGGCGGACATACCGCTCTCAAGTTCGCACCGCATATCGAATGGGTCGTCGCAGCAGATTTAACCCCGCGTATGTTGCAGGCCGCTCGAACCTTTATACAGGGTCAAGGGGTATATAACGTAGATTTCTCAGGCGCGGATGCTGAAAATCTGCCCTTTGCGACAAACAGTTTTGATCTCGTGACCTGTCGTATCGCGCCGCATCACTTCCCGGACTGCTTTCGTTTCGTACAGGAATGTACGCGAGTGCTGAAACCGGGCGGATTGTTTGTGGTAGAAGATAATGTTGCGCCGGAAGATGACCGGGCAGCCCGTTATGTCGATTCCTTCGAACGCCTGCGCGACCCCAGCCACAATCGCATGTACGCGGAATACGAATGGCGCGGGATGTATCTCGATGCAGGTCTGGAAATTGAACATATCGAACTGGTGGGCAATCCCGGCACCAAGCTGCTCCCCTGGGCAGAGCGGCAGGGCTGCACGGCAGATGTGATCGACCACCTGCAAATTTTGTTGAAACAAGCGCCGGATGCCGTTGCCGACTGGATGCATCCACACGCTGTTGGTACGCCGGACGCGACCTTCGACCATCACTACATCATCATCGCTGGGCGCAAACCATCGGCCTGAAATAGCCAGCTTGTGTAGGGGCGATTCGCGAAACGCCCTCTCTGGAAATTTAAACTTTAGATTCAGGACTTCATCATGGACAAAGCATTCTGGCAGAGCATCGTTGATTCTGATTTCGCCGTTCCCGCAGGTCACACCGTCGCTGATCTCACCCCGGAACTACTGACTTTTCTCGGTTCGACGGATATTGAAGTGCGCGACCCCTTTGGCTACACCATTTTTGCCCATTGGCTCATCCGAGATGGACGCTATTCGCCCGACGAAATGCGCGATTTGCGCGATAAGCTGCTGGCGAATCTCAATGTCGGGTTAGGCGAACAGGGAACCGATACGGTTTTCCTGCGTTCCTTTTCGGTTCTGATTTTATCGCTCATCGTCTATCGCGATAATCAGCAGTCCTTCTTCACACAGGAGGAAGTTAAGAGTCTGCTCGATCAAGTCTTGGCCTATTTCGCTGCCGAGAAGGATTTGCGCGGTTATACAACCGACAAAGGCTGGGCACATACCACCGCGCACACCGCCGATATCCTCAAATTTCTGGCACGGAATGTCAAATCCACCCGCGATGATCACCTGTGCATCCTTAATGCGGTCATTGACAAGCTGCTCTGGCCTCTGGTCTATGTCTATATTCACGGCGAGGACGAGCGTCTCGTTTCGGCCTTCATTGACATTCTTAAACGCGATTTGCTGACTCTGGCAGAGTGGAATATGGCATTAGACCGTCTTGCCACATGGAAACAAAGCTGGGAAGAAGGCGATTTTAAGCCAGAGATTCATGCTCCCTGGCTCAACAGCAAAAATCTGATGCGCAGCCTGTATTTCCGCATTGAGCAGAATCCCGAATTACCCAACACAGCCGCCGCACTCAAACCCAAACTGCTCGAAATGCTCAAACTATTTGGTCAATAATCAGGGGTTCTCGCTTGGATAGTCCACTACTTCAAAGGCTGTACCCGGAATATCCTTGAGCTGACCCAGGTCATCATCGTCCCAACAGCCCGGATTAACCGCGTCGGCTTCGCCGGAGATGAACCAGTTTGAGCCATTATCCGCTAATATCATGCCGTACTGCTTCAGCGCGTTAGCAATGACGAGCGCCTGCCCTGTGAAGTCGGAAAGATCGTAATCGGCCTTCATGCGGAAACGCAGCCCCATTGGCGGCGCATCCGGGTCAGTCACATCGGAAGCATGATGCGTTGCCGGGTAAACATAGGCCTCCTGCGTTTGCTCAACCGTAAACCGCAGCGCATGGGTGATCTCGCCGGACATGACCTCATCGCAACGCGCCAGCCCCGGCAGAATGGGCAAACCCGCCGCGTCTGCTGATGTCCATCCATCCGGGCGCAGATCATTGCTATCCAGATGGAAAATCGCGCCCGAACCCGCGTGCCATGCGTGCTGTGAACCACCTAAATAGGTCGAATCCCACATCTCGTACAGCACACAATTATCCTTGTCCAAAACCAGCACATGATGATCGCCATCTTCGTTGATGTCGCCTTCCACAAACGCATCCGACGGAATCGGGTATGGCCCCGGATCGCTTTCATCATCGTAATCAAATTCCACCGGAACCTTGGGCTGATCCCCCGACACGATATTGTAGGGGATGCCGTAGGTTGGGTCGGATGACCCGAAATCAGGATGCACATACTCGTCGCCACTTGAATTGATGTAGGCAACATAATTATCCGAGTTCGGATCTGTCGGATAGAGGTCTGGGTCGGAAATATCCGTATTCCAGGGGTTATCGTCCGGGAATACCTGACAACCGCCAATGGTTGGAGGGTCAGCCATCGTAATCATGGATGGAGCGAAAAACGCCATCAGCAAAAGCACTGCGATAACAGATCGTAGGTGACGCATAGAATTTCCCTGTAAAAATTATTTTGCAGTGGGGGACTTGTAGTAGCACAAGTCCCCTAATTTCATGTTCACAAAACAGGTCGTTACCCATTCACGATAAAGGTTTCGGTTGGACTGTATCCACTCAGATTACCATTCGCATCCTGCGCCGCCACATGCCAGTAATATACACCATCCCCCAACGCTTCCGGGGCTGTCAGGGTATATTCGAGAGTCGGCGCGTTGATAAGTTTATCAACCAGCAGATGACTGAAATTAGCGGTATCGCTCACCTGAATCTTGTACTTTATCGCCCAGATAACCTTATTCCAGGTCAATGTTGGCGTGGTATCGGTATAATAACCCCGTGTCGGCCCGATACCTGCCGGTGAAGCGATGCTGAAGCTGGCTGGAGAACTCCATGCGGTTGTCGTTGCGGTATCATTATCAATTGCCCGTACCTGCCAGTAGTAAGTAAATCCGGTCAGCAGAGGGGTTGTGATGGCATACTGTGTGATGTCGGTTGCCTGAATGGTATGGATAGTTCCACTGACAGGTGGATTATCCTGCCCATAGCGCATCTCATACTCATCCGCGCTGGTTACGACATTCCAATCCAATATCGGTGTGTTGTCCGAAATGGCTGCTGTATCCGCCGGGGAATAAATCGAGGGTGAGGGCAAAACCACCGCCGCCGGAGCAGGTGAAATAATCGCCTCAAATTGGTTGCCGGGAATTGCTTTTAACTGGTCAAGGTCTTCATTATCCCAGCACGTATCTGCTGCGCCCGAAATAAACCAGTTGCCTCCTATATCCGCTAGAATCAGCCCATACTTTTTCATCGCATGAATGACAGCGAGGGCTTGTCCCGTATATCCTACTTCAGAAAAACTCGCTTTCAGCCGGAATCGCTGCCCCATCGGGGGATGATTCGGATTGTTGTCGTTGTTTACCTCATGCGTCGCTGGATAGATATGAGCAGTGCGAATACTGTATGACGTGAAGCGGATCGCATGGTTAATGCTATCGCTGTTAGCCTCATCACAGCGCGCCAACCCCGCTAAAATCGGCAGCCCCGCCGCATCAGCCGAAGTCCATCCATCGGGACGCAGCGCATTCGTGTTCAAGTTAAATATCGCGCCCGAACCCGTGTGCCATGCGTGCTGTGGCCCACCAACATAATGCGAATCCCAGGTCTCATACAGCATACAGTTGTCAGTCTCAAGTACGATCACATGGCGATCACCCCCGCCTTCAATGGGTGGATTCGTCGGGAACGGGTATAGACCCACATCACTATCGTCATAATCAAACGTGATCGGAACTTTCGGCTGGGTACTATCAACAGTAGTGTAGGGAATACCAAAGTAATTACCAAAATCAGGATGAACGCGGGTCCCCCCCCCAATCGCAGTAATGTAGGCATCCGATTTTGGATCCTTTGTCGCACCCGATATATCCGCATTCCAGGGGTTATCCGCCGGGAATATCTGACAGCCTCCAATCGTTGGGGGAGCCGCTTTCGTAATCATGGACGACGCGAAAAACGCCATCAACAGAAGTGTTGCGATAACAGATCGAATATAACGCATAGCATTCCTTAATAGGTTACAAAATGGTTTCATTCATCGTATCGACAGCCGCTTTTTTCGAATATAGCCACTAGGTCATAATAACACATTCAGCGATTCCCGCTCGCCAATCGC
>JBGAGR010000286.1:0-9629 GCA_044226645.1 Aggregatilineales bacterium | reverse complement strand
CGTTGCGCCGTGCGTAAAAACCACGAGGGGTTGACCTTCCACGCCGGACAGCCAGAAATGCAGATTGCAGCCGCCGCGCTTGAGGATATGTTCACCATTTTGCATGTTGATTGTGACCATTTGACCAAAAATACATAACTGGTCAAATGGTACGCCTGAATATTATAAAAAATCCCCCCAGTTATTGGGGGGTGTTTCTGGTCACATGTTCAGAAATGGTTCTTCTAATTGGAGATTCAGGCTAATGATCGGCGTTTCCTCATCGCCCAAAACAACCTTATGAGGGATGGTAACAGCACCAACACCGCAAAAAAGATCGCCATCACCAATAACGCTGCGGCGTTAAATTGTGCCCAATTGGCGCGGTCTAAATCCGCCGGGATATGAAACATTGTATTGGAACAGTCCAACTGTGGTGTGGCACAAATGACGCTCCTAATATCATTCACGATTCGCAGTTGCATAAAAGCATAGAGTGCAATCGAGAGAAAGAGCAGACCGTTGATCAGACCGAGAGCTATGCTGCGCCAGCCGATGCGACGACGGAACAGAAGCGCCAGATTCAAGGTTCCCAGGATGACGGCGGCAAGCCCCAGCACATTGACGACATTCATTATCCATTTTAGTCCATCGCCGATTTGAGTAAGCTGCTGCATAAATTCGACGCTGGTGGGTGCGCCGATATAACTTGGCTGAATCTGCTTGACTTCCTGAGCCGTGAAGCCCGACTCGGCTATCCAGTCCTGTAAAAGTGGTGAGCGCATTTCCGGCACATAGGCCAAATTTTCCTGATGGCGAATTTCCTCGACAGCTTCGTGCTGATGATTCGCCAGCAAGAGATAGGCAACAGCACAGGCGCGTCCCTCGCGGTCAACAAAACAGGGCTGCTGAATAATCGACGGATTGTGAGGAAAGATGCCCTGCGCAGCATAGGTTTGGAGATATTGAATATTCCGCGAGCGGGCGGCTTGTAATTCCGGGGAAAGATGGCTGACATCTCGTTTTTGTAAGTGTCGAATGACGCGGCTAAAATGCCTTTTCAGCCGTCCAGCATCCCAAATGACCAATTGTTTCTCTAGCTGGGTGAGAGTCAATTTATCATCCCCCGTCACAAAAACGAAAATTCGGGTTTTAATATCAGGATCACAGTGCTATCGTACCTGCCAGAACGACTGCGCGAGCTACCCAATATCGGGGGGTTTCAGAAAGGGACATCATGACGACTCTACCGCCTGTTGAGCGGTTTACATCCAATACGGGCGTTCGCATCTACCGTATTCCGGCGGAAGTGTTCCCCGGTTTCATCGCTTACTGCTATGTGCTGCTGGAAGCGGGTATCCCGACGCTGGTCGATACCGGCTCCGGCTTCGGGAACAGCAATGAGCATCTCTTACAGGGTATTCAATCGCTGAAAAGTGAATTCAACGAGCCGCTTGAAGTCAAGGACATCCGGCGCATTCTGGTCACACACGGACATATTGACCATTTCGGCGGCGTGGCTTTCATGGCGCAGCAGACCGAAGCGCAAATCGGCATCCATGAGATTGACCGCCGCGTGCTGACTTCTTACGAGGAGCGCGTTGTCGTAGCGACGAAGGATGTGCGGGTGTATCTGGAACGGGCAGGCATTCCGCAGGACAGACTCGCGAAACTGATTGAGATGTACGGCTTTGCTAAAAAGCATGTCAGTTCGGTAACGGTGGACATCAATCTGGACGAGGACACGACATTGGACGGGATGCAGTTTATCCACACGCCCGGTCACTGTCCGGGACAGGTGTGCATCCGTATCGGTGATGTCATGCTGACGGCTGACCATGTGCTGGCAAAAACCACGCCGCACCAATCGCCGGAGAGCATTACTTCGTACACAGGATTGGGACATTACCTCGAATCGCTGCGGAAAATCGAGCGGATTGAGGGCATTAAAGTCGCGCTCGGCGGTCACGAAGAACCGATTGAGGATATGTACGAGCGCATCAGCGGTATCCGCGCCAGCCATCAACGAAAACTGGAACGGGTATTAGACGCGATTCACTCCACCGGGCATCCCACCACGATTGCCGATATTTCGAAAGTCATGTACCCGGATCGTCACGGCTACGATGTGCTGATGGCGCTGGAAGAAGTCGGCGCACACGTCGAATATCTCTACCAGCATGGCAAGCTCGCGGTCTGCAATCTGGATGAAGTCGAACGCGAAGACAATCCAGCTATCCAGTACGGTGTGGTGTCGTGATTAATGCTGGCGCTGAGGTCTGCCGAAAACGATCCACAGCACGAACAATACCGTCGCCATCACGGGCACACTCAGGTCAAGCAGGGCGCGGTTTTCGGCGACATGAAAGAGAAATACAACGACCCCGTAGGCGACTACCAGCAGGAGCAGCATTTTTTCCAGTGTTCTCATGGTTGCACCTCCACTCATGATTAAAGGTGTCTACTTACAGCCTAGTGTGTTTTCGCCGCCAGAGCGCGTGTTATCTGTACTGATTTAGAGAGGATGTTGCTCATTACTGGTTGTAAGGTGATGAAACAGAGGAAATTTCCATGCGAAAAAGACCAATACCAGCCGGTATCGGCCTCATGAAACATCGCTCAAAGAGCGATCATGAACCTATGGCAGCAACGCAGCATATTATGCAAGAGCTTCCGCCATCCGCGCGGCGCGGACAGATACTTTGACAACATAGCCTTCGCGCTGCACCCGCATACCGGGAACATCCGCCGCCAGCGCATGAATCGAGGCTTGCAGCAGCCCTGTCCGGTTGAAGTTTTCAACCGCCGCCTGATCTTCCCAGAACAGCACCAGCTGAGCACTTTCTGTATCATCCACCTGTTCGAGCAGATAACCGGCGCGGAAACCGGGGCGTGCGCGGACAACCGGCAGATACTTGATTTCAATCACCTGGCGGAACTGCTCCATCTGGTTAAAGGGAACCTGAATCGTTGTAACCTGTGCGTACATAACAACACCTCTTGAAACACTCGTGGATCGTGTCGTAGTGGGACCTGAATCGTTGTAACCTGTGCGTACATAACAACACCTCTTGAAACACTCGTGGATCGTGTCGTAGTGGGTGGTGGTTCGTGTAAGGGGGATACACTTAAACTTAGTATAAACCCGGTTTTACTAAATTTAGAATTGAGTTTGGAAGTAATGCACAAGTTGGGAGTAGGACATTGGTCATTGTGCTGCTGCCTCCGGTGTGGCTGAGGGCTTTATGTTACAATGGGCGCTATGTTATCCGAAAAGTCGAACTCCTCCCCCAGCCCCTCCCCACCGGAGTACCGCTGTAGAGGGGGGCAGATGACAATTTTTATCCATATTGAAAATTAAAATGTATTATCGTGTCCCTACGGAACGCGATTCGTCAATAATATGAGAATTTTCGTCAAACAGAGTTTTCAATTCAGTCTGGTCATCGCCGCCGCGCTGATGATCTCGGCCTGTGGCGCATCCGCGCGTCAGATCATCCCCACCGAGCGCCCCACCGCGACCATAACACCCACACCCAGCGCCAGCAGCACACCCAACTTTGACGCAACAGCGACTGTTCCAGCGCTCACGGTAACATTCGGCCCAACGCCGACTTCTATTTTTGGCGCAACAACCACCGCCATAGCCGCCGTTGCCAGCCCAACGCGCGTCCCGAATCCCAATGCGCCGCGTATCGAATTTTTCACGACGGATGTGGTTTCGGCCGCGCCCGGTGACAGCATCACCCTATTCTGGTCAGTACGGGGAGCCAGAGGTGCGGTTATTTACCGACTGGAAGGTGGTGTACGGGGCAGTGTGTGGAATGTCCCACCAGATGGGAGCCTCGCGATTCCAACGCGCCGCCGTGATCGGGGTGAAGTGACCTTCCTGCTGAGTGCCGGAGAAGGCGATCTGGAAACCGAGCAAACCCTGACCATCCCCCTGTCCTGTCCCGATGCGTGGTTCTTCCAAACCGCGCCGGAGGCGTGCCCGACGGGGCCGGCACAACCCACAACATTGATCGAAGAACCCTTCGAACGCGGCAGGATGTTGTATGTTCAGACGCGCAATAAGGTCTATGTCCTGTTCAACGATGGGCGCAGTCCGGCCTGGGTCAGCTTTGAAAATCGCTACCAAGCGGGTGTTGATCCTGAATTGGAAGAAAGTTTTGTACCGCCACCCGGCTTTGTCCAACCGCTGCGGATACTGGGCTTCGTCTGGCGGGGCAGTGATGTTGTGCGAAATCGTCTCGGCCTTGCCACAGCGGACGAAATTGCTTATGAAGGTTTTGTCCAGACCGCCGCATCTGCCGACGGGGCGGAAAATCTGTATGCCAATAGTTCCGATGGAACCGTCGTCCAGCTTCTACCGGGCGGCGATACGTGGCAAATAATCACGCCCCCTTAATCTATGGGTGTTATACTCATCGAACAGCGTATTTCAGTGACCAATGGCTATTGGTGGCTAAAAGCTGTTTTTATCTTTCGGGAGTCACCAGTTAACTATGCTCAATGAACCTGCCTCTACCCGCGATGACCGTCCGGTCATGCGTTCTTCCATTCCCCTGCCGACCAAAAGCGATGAATTACAGGGCGAACTGCGCGACAAAGTTGCGTCGGTACTCCTGATCGAAAGAGAAGTCTTTGCTGAACGTGATGAAGAGACTGAACGTCACAGTCTGATGCTGGAAAGCCACCTGGTCGGAACCTTCGAAGGCAGTCTGATAATGGATTCCGAAGCTGCATATGATAAGCTGGACGGACTCCTTGCTCCTGATGGACGACTGGCGGTCTTCCGCGAGACAAAGCCCGAAAACGGCGAAACGGTTCTCCCCAGCCGCCGCCACACCATCCATATTTTGACAGGTCGCCCGAATCCCAAACCGCGTTCGTGGTATTTAAATGCGGTTTTGTTCATCGGGACACTTTTCAGCGTGCTGCTGGTGGGCGCGGACATCGCCGTCAAAGCGATTTATCTGGAAAACAAAGAACTCGGTCTGCAACTGGCGGCGAACGGCTTTCTGGAAATCTGGCGCGGTTTGCCCTACGCCATCAGCATCCTCCTGATTTTAGGGGCACATGAACTCGGACATTATTTCGCTGCGCGGCATCACAAGCTGGCAGTGACGCTGCCCTACTTCATTCCGCTGCCTTTTCTCAGTCCATTTGGCACGATGGGCGCATTCATTCAACTGCGCCAGCCGATGAAAAATCGGAAAATGCTATTTGATGTTGGCGCGGCAGGGCCGCTGGCAGGGTTAATTTTCGCAGTGCCGATTCTGTTGATTGGACTGGCAAATGTGCAGCCCGCACCGATTACGGGAGCCGGTGTTTATGAAGGCGACTCGCTGCTGTATGCCGGGGCGAAAATCCTCACCTACGGTCATTTCGTACCGGATGGACGGCAGGACATCTGCGTCGATTGCAATCAGTTACTCTGGGCTGGCTGGACAGGGCTGCTGGTAACAGCGCTCAATCTTATCCCCATCGGTCAACTGGATGGCGGACATGTGCTGTATTCATTAATCGGGGAACGGGCGCGGCGCTTATACTTCCCGGCACTGGTGGTTATGATCGGGTTGGTGTTTATCGCGGATGTATGGCTGCTGTGGGTGATTCTGCTCTTACTTTTCGGCAGGCTGTACGCCACGCCGCTCGATATGATAACGCCGCTTGATAACCGAAGACGCTGGATTGGCATCGCCACGCTCATCATCTTCGTGCTGATCTTCATCCCCGCGCCGCTCTCGCAGCAGGTTCAGGCTCCCCAGCCGCTCGATCTGCCGCGTGACAGCGCCATGATTGTGCCGGGAATCGCACTGGTACTCAGCAAATTCCGACGGTGAATAAAAAGGGCGCTTCGCGAAGCGCCCCTACATTCCTTCCACACTTTAGTTCAGAGTTTTTCTAACGGTTTACAAACCGATAACCTACTCCGCGCAGAGTCATGATGTATTCCGGGCGATCCGGGTCGGTTTCCAGCTTTTGCCGCAGATAGTGGACATACAGCTTCAGGCTGTCGATGGCATCGCCGTATTCTTCACCCCAGGCTTCCGTGACCAATTCGGTACGGGTGACAACACGCCCTGCATTGCGTACCAGAACACCGAGCAGGTTAAATTCCTTGGGTGTCAGGTGCCGGATTTCGTTGCGTACCCACACTTCACGATTCATGAAGTTGATGCGGAATTCGCCGCCGTTAAAGACCAGTTCTTCACTAATATTCGGGCGGGGTGAACGGCGTAAATGCGCCCGTACTCGCGCCACCAGTTCATCATTTTCATAGGGCTTCACGATATAATCATCCGCGCCCATTTCCAGACCGCGTACGACATCCTTCACATCACCACGCGCCGTGAGAAACACAATCGGGACATCGGACATTTCGCGCAGGCGGCGGCAGACTTCCCAGCCATCCATATCCGGCATCATGATGTCCAGCAGCACTAAATCCGGCTGATGACGATATGCCTTGCGTAAACCGTCTTCCGCGCGGAAAGCCTTAATTACCTCGTAGCCTCGGCGCTCCAGCAGGATAGCGATAAGCTGAACTGTGGTCTCTTCATCATCAATGACGAGGATTTTTTCTGCCATATATCTCTCCCCGGATGTTAACAATCGTTAACCATGAAATTACAAACCATAAACTTCAATCTATCACGAAGTGATATACTGCGCAAGTCGATGAAAATATAAAAAGAGAGTCACTTTTGAGTTCGAAAAGTGACTCTCCAGATGGTCAGATAGGCGAAGAAGCGGTTAGTTACAGCTTACTGTCCAACCGATAGCACGGATAATGTCGGAGATGATTGGCAGCTTGTTCCACAGACAGAGTGCATCAACCAAAAACAAACCAACGGCTACACCGCAGCAGCATAACAACGCAATCGCCACACAGCCAATGATGACCCAGCGCATGGTGTTGCGTGGTTCTTCCTCACGCACAGCATAGGGATCATAATCGTATCCCTGTCCGGGCGGCTGAGGCGGCTGCGGACTGTACGAGGGCTGTTGATTGCCCTGCTGCGCCGCGTAACTATACGGGGGCGGCGTTGGCGCAGTCGATCCCTGAAGGGGAGGCTGCTGTGGCTGCTGCGGCTGTTGACGGGCAATCGGATTGGCAGCCGTCGCCGGCATTTCCGAACCCATGCTGGCGGATGCCGGAGCACCGCGCACCATCTCATATCCCAGCGTTACCGTTTCCCCCAAACCGATCATATCACCATTGCTCAACGGCTTGGCACCCGTCAAACGCTGACCGTTGACAAAGGTTCCATTGGTTGAACCCAGGTCTTCCAGCGTAAATCCGCCTGCGCCGCGTGTAAAGCGCATGTGATGACGGCTGGCCTCCGGGTCATTAATGGTGATGTCGTTGGTGATATCACGCCCGACTGTAATAATATCCTTGTTGAGTTCGTAAACCTGATTGGGCTGTGGCCCTCGGCGAACAACCAGACGGAAATTTTCGTTGCCCTGCATAGGGGCACCCCTCCCTCTCGCGATGATGAAACGTTGCTATTATAACAGCCGTAATCGAATATGGGCAAGCAGTCTGCCTATGGCGTGCAGCAAACGTCAGGCAATCGCCTTATTCAGGTGGATTATTCTGCCTGAAAATGCCCGTATGCAAGTGTAACCGGACTCGTTCAACCAGCGCCACTGAATCAATGCCCAGCACGGTTAACAGATTGCTCCCCTGTTCATCAGCAGCCAATGTCAGCAAAAGATGCTCAGTTCCCGTGTAGTGACTTCCCAGACTTTCGGCCTGATCCAGCGCACGATTTAAAACAGGCTCGATACTGACCAGCAGCGCCGCGTCACCTTCATCCAGGCGATTACGCAGCGCCGTATCATCCAAACCGGATTCGTGCAGCAGCACCGAAATCGGACTGCGTTCTTCCAGCAGCATAACCAGCAATAAATGTCCCAGACCGACTGTCGGATGATCCAGCGTGACAGCCAGCTGTTCCGCCGCCGTAATTGTCCGGCGGGATAATTCGGTCAGCCGAGCAAAACGTTTGGCGAATTGCAGATCGAGTTCGCGTGCACCATCATTGACCACATGACGTACCCGGCGGCGCACCACTTCCGGCGATGCGCCCAGATGATTCAACAAAATCCGCGCATTGCCGATATTGGCGCGGGTGATACCCAACAGCAAATGCTCCGTCCCGATGTAATGAATGCCTAGCCAGGTCGATTCATCTGCCGCAAAAGCCAGTGCTGCGTTAAATTCATCCGCATAGCGAATATCATCCGGTGCGCGCACCAGGGTCGGAGACAATGTTCGCAGATAGCCGATGGCCTCCTCTATGTCCAGGTGCATATCCTGCAATATCTGGCTGCCGATGCTGCCCCGTGTTTGCATGACACCGACCAGTAAATGGCCTGTATCCGCGAAGGGATGCCGCAGACGTGTGACCAGCAGGCCAGCGTGTGTCAAAGCACGACGGGCGTGATGACTGTAACGGTTGTAGCTGGGAATTAAGGGTTTCACAGAATGACCGACTGTGGCATGTGTTGCACGATACCCACATTATAGTCCGGCTATCAATCCGCCTGCAAACATCACCGTATAATGCTCATCTCAGCCTGTTCATTTCCACAAAAGTGATGTCCAAAACCACAACATTCTTAACCAATTTCTTGTATACTAACAATATCCAAAGGTTCGAAAAAATTTACCTTTCTGAATAGCGTAATCTGATTTGATATGTTATTATGCGTCGGTTTAGAAAAGTAAACTTGCCCGATAATATTCAATGAAGTTCTAAAATGAGTGACAAACCCCAGCGCCTTTTCATAAGCTATGCTCACCAGGATAAAACACTCGTCACTCAGGTGGTCGAGCTGCTTCGGGCTGGCGGTCACATCCCCTGGTCGGATCATCAGTTGATGGCTGGTCAGCACTGGAAACGTGCGCTGCGCGATGAAATAGAGCGCTGCGATGTGTTCGTTTATGTTCTCACACCCCGATCGGTCACCTCCGAATGGTGTCAGTGGGAATTTGCAAAGGTCGCCTTAAATTAAAAGCCCATCGTCCCCGTCATGATGCGTGAAAGCGTCACTAACAGATGCCTTTAAACTACATTCAGCATGTCGATTTCACGGCAATCATGAGTCCGTGCCGGCTTCGCCCAGCGACCGGAGCAGTCAGTCATGCTGAACCTACGCTTATTGGGGATGAACCTGCTCAATTTCTGATCCCAGCGGCCCACCCGAATATCTCATCGGAACAGCGGATTCGTTGATACGCAAAAAGCGGGGCTGCCGACCAGTCGATGAGGATACCCAATCCCGAAGAAAAGCGGAGACATGTTCACTTCTGAACGGTGAATGCGGGTGGCGGAAAGACCACCACACTGGTGGGGTATCATCGCGCTGGTGGTTCTCTCGTGGCATTGATTGCCTGTTCCGCATTGGTTAATCCGCCCATACCACACCGACAGTGGTTGTTATCACGCAAGCACCGACATCCGTTATTATCCGTGCTTCTACGGTTGGTTTCCACGGATACACCGATCATCGAGACACCGGAGGCCCAGGTCACGGTAAATCAGCCTTCAACAGAATCAACGGCGACAGACCAACCAACACCTAACAGAGGAACTGCTACCATCTCCGCCGGATGATAGCAGTGAGAGCAGTGC
>JBGAGR010000285.1:0-9678 GCA_044226645.1 Aggregatilineales bacterium | reverse complement strand
ATGGAACCTGATCTGGCGACGATGGATCATGGACTGGAAACGATGATCGGCAAAAAAGGCGTGAAGCTCTCCGGCGGACAGGCACAGCGCACCGCCGCCGCGCGCATGTTCATCCGCCAGCCGGAACTGCTGGTGTTCGACGATTTGTCGAGCGCGTTGGATGTCGAAACCGAGCGCTTGCTGTGGCAGAATATCGCGGCGCAGGACGGGCGCACCTGTTTAGCCGTTTCGCATCGACGGGTGGCCTTGCAGCAGGCCGATCATATCATCGTGCTGAAAAATGGCTGTGTCGAGGCGGAAGGTAAGCTGGATGCGCTGCTGGAAACCTCCGCCGAAATGCGCGAATTGTGGCAGGATCAGCGGGAGTAGTGTAAGGTGAGTGTCTTTGAGAAGGAAATGAAATGTCGGATTGGATGATCTACGGCGCGACGGGATTTACCGGGGTGCTGGTGGCGGAGGAAGCGGTGCGGCGTGGACATAAGCCGCTGCTGGCGGGACGTTCCGAAGCGAAATTGAAGCCGCTGGCGGAACGGCTGGGGCTGGAGTACGTCGCCTTTCAACTGGATGATACCGCCGCGTTGGAAAAAGCCGTTTCGCGGGTCGAACTGGTGTATCATGCGGCGGGGCCGTTCACCAACACGGTCAAGCCTGTGGTGGAAGCCTGTCTGAAATACGGCGCACATTATCTGGACATCAACGGCGAACTGCCGCTGTATCAATATGTGTTCAGCTTCGATCAGGCGGCGCGGGAAAAGAAGATTGCGCTGCTGCCGGGAATCGGCTTCGATGTCCTGCCGAGCGATTGTCTGGTGAGCTATGTGGCGGATCAATTACCGGACGCGACGCATCTGGATGTGGCGGTGGATATTCTGGGCGGCGGTTCCGGCATCAGCGCGGGAACGGCGAAGTCCTCGCTGGATTTGATCGCTTCCACAGGCGATCTGGTTCGCCGGGATGGTCGGTTGATTCCGCATCGTTTCGGCGCGGGTGGGCGAAAGTTCCATTTTGTTGGCGGCGAAAAAACCGCTTTGCCGATGACCTGGGGCGATCTGGAAATGGGCTATCGCAGCACGAATATCCCCAACATCACCGCCTACATGACCTTTCCGCCGCTGACCGCGCTGGCGGTTCAGTTAACCGGATGGGTGCTGCCCTTCATCCTCAAGCCAAAGGTTGTGCGGGATGCATTCGGATGGATTATTGACCGTATCATGCTGGGGCCGAGTGAGTCCACGCGCGAAACGGGGCGTTCACATGTATATGCTGCGGTGTCGAATGCGAAGGGCGAAAAGCGCGAGGCGTGGTTGGAAACAGCAGAAGCCTATCAATTCACGGCGCTGTGCGCTGTGCGGGTGGTCGAACGGGTTCTGGATGGGAATTACAGCGGTGCGATTACGCCATCCAAAGCATTCGGCGCGGATTTCGTGCTGGAGATCGAAGGGTCGAAGCGCTTCGATACGCTGCCGTGAGAGGGTATTTCCGCTCACGGAGTAGTCGCTAGGGTCGGTGTGAGGGTTTCAGTTACAGGCGGAGTCAGTGCCGTATAATCCGGCAGTGGCGAAAGCTGGTAATCGCGGGCTTCGGTTTCCGCCCCTTCAGCCGTGCGAATAGTATAGAGTGCCCCACTGTTGTCATAGCGGACAGCCGTAATCCAGACGACACGATAGGCTCCTAGCGGGTAGACGGGTTGATTGGTTCGCAGCGGTATGTTCCAATCCCATTGATCGTATTCGCCCGGAGGAGTTGGGCGGGAATAATCCACGCTGGGTGTGATGACTACCGTTACCTGCCGAACGGGCGCGACCAGCCACCAGATAATCGCTACCACGATAAAAGCAATGATGAGGGCTTTGACGAAAGGGTGAATATGCAGGATGGTCGGTTTCGGTTTGCGTTTGGGTTTCTCTTTACGCTCGTCAATGACCTGATAAATTGTGCCGGATGTACCGGGTTCTGTCAGTAAATCTCCGAGCGGCATAGTTTTTGTTTTTTCGTGTGTTGAATGGTATTTGGTTCGCGCAGCACTATAAGCCTTATCGCCCTGCCAGGCTGTGATATAACCCCCTATCACACCTGCGATCAGACCAGCGAATACACCGATGAGTGCGTGACCGAGGGGTGATGCTGGCGAGAGGGGAGCCGCCACGAAAACATACAACCATTGGAAAATGAACAGGCTAAATGCCCATCCGAAGCCATTAAGCATCACACCCTGCTTGTAATGCGGGGAGGCTTTATGAGGCGCGAGGATAATCATCCCCGTCAGACGACCACCGACAGCGCCAAATAACGGTGGAGAAATGACTTGTATCAACAGCAGACTATCACCGCCAATAGCCATAGCGTGCCCATATAGCCATAGGAAGCCGCCAAATGCTGCCATCCAGACCAGGATCAACAGCAAACAACGCTTCCATGAGAAGTCATCCGGCTGCGTTATCCAAAAACCAATACACAGGCTGAGGCCGAACAATAGACCACCACCAGCCGCTAGAGGGGCTGAGATCAGAATAACCAACTCTCGGCTTTGCGCCGTGAAAGCGGATAAATTGGCGAGAAGTGCGATTTCCCAAGCCAATCCGATACACCAGCCAATCGCGGCAATGATAGAAGTTTCTTCCCGTGAATCTTCGCGCATGTCAACCTCTCCAACGCATCAATATTCTCATTATCCTACATAAACAGGAGGAGCAAGGTTGTTAAGCGGCGCTATTCGATAGGTTTGGACAGGCTTTGGAAGGAAGCAGCAATTTATTCCGCCGCGAGTTGGACGGGCTTGAGCTGCATCCGCGCCAGCACGAAAGCTCCGGCGAAGAAAATAAACAGGCTCGTCCAGTAAGGCGCTCCGGGCATGAGATGATCGTAGACCAGACCACCCCATAACGGGCCAGCGATGCTCATCAGGCTGTTGATGGCGGTGGTCACGCCCATCAGTGTTCCAACTTCCTGCGGTGGCACACGGTTGGTACTCAGGGAGGTGAGTGTCGGGAAGGTGAAGGCGCTGAGGGCGTTTGCCATAACCGAGAGGGCGTACATCACCCACAGAAACGGTGAGACGAAAATGGTCAGGTTAACGATGCCCTGTCCGACCAGACTGCCAATCGCGGCCTTCTTTTCACCGAAACGCTTCACCACTCGCGCGACCAAGCCCAACTGCATCACTGCCACGACAATACCGACCAGCACCAGCAGGAGGCTGATTTCGGTGGGTGTGGCGTTGAATTTGTCGATGGCAAACAGGGCTTGTGTGCTAGTGATGGAATTAAAAGCGAAGTTGAACAGACCGAGCGCAATCAATATGCCGCCGAGTCCCGGTTTACGCGCCATGTCGCCAATCGAGGCCACCGGATTGATGTCGCGCAGGCGAATCGGTTTGGTTTCACGCTGCTCTTTGTGGAGCGATTCGGGCAGCAGGAAATACGCAAGTGTGGCGTTCAGCAGGGACAAAACAGCGGCAGCGTAGGCCGGAGCTTCCAGACTGAATTGGCTGAATACCCCGCCAATGGCTGGCCCTAAAATGAGTCCTAATCCCCATGCCACACCGATCAGCGCGAAATTCTTGGCGCGTTTTTCCGGTTCGGAGACATCGGCAATGTAAGCCGCTGCGGTGGAGAGATTGCCGCCCGTAATGCCGTCGATGACACGCGAGAGGAACAATACCCACAGTGCCCCGCCGATGCCGAAAATCAGATAACCAACCGCTGAACCGATCACACTGAGAATCAACACGGGACGGCGACCAAAACGATCCCCCAATTTGCCGAAGAGCGGCGCGGCGAAAAATTGTCCGGCGGCGTAGATGACATTGAGCATCGTCACCATGAGCGCGTCTTCGCTGTAACGCTTGACGATGTAAGGCGAAACCGGGTTGAGCAGCGTCAGTCCGATGATGTCCATCAGCATAATCAGGAAGATGATGCTGATGGCGCGGCGATTGGATGAACGGATTTGACCAGACAGCGATGGCGTTTCCAATGAAAGTGTCCTGTAATCGGTTAGTTGGCGACAGGCAGTATTAAGACGGACGGGTGCGCCGTATCATGGAAAATCTGCTGGTCGGCAATATAAAGCTGGGTGGCTTCCAACAGGGGTTCGCCGCTGCCGGGGTTGCGACTCCAGCGCGGATGCGCCCCGCTCGATACCTGCAAGCGGATGCGATGCCCGGTTTTGAAGCGATAAGCCGTCGAGGACAGATCAATCTCGATTTTCAGTGATCCGTCCGGCTGCGACTCGCCTTTTCCCGGCTCGACGCGGAATAATCCGTCGCAGATATTGAGCGAACGTCCATCTGGCTGCACATCGCATAAGCGCCCGAAGAAGTCGGTATAGTCGCGGCTGGAACAGACATACAGATGCAGCTTAACCACGCCCATGATTTCAATATCGCGCGACAGCGGCGGCGTGGTGTAGGTCAGCACATCGCGGCGAGCTTCCAGCGAGCGGTTGTCCTTCGAGCCACCTGCGCCAACGGGCATGAACATTGCGCCGCCTAAGGCGGGAGTGGGGTCTGCCGGGTCATAACGATAGCAATCCGGTTCGAGGCGGTCTGCTGGCACTTCAGTAGAAAGCTGCTTTTGGTCGTGCAAATGATACTGTACGGGATGAGTCGGCGGAGGCCATGCGCTCATCTCGCGCCATTCGTTCGCGCCCATGACATAGACGCGCACCGGATGTTGGCGCAGCACCTCGCGCCTGCCTTTGAGATGTGCTTCATACCACTGAAGACTTTCGCGGATGAAGGTTGGCTGTGCGGATAAATCGGCATGTGCCCAGGGGCCGATGGTCAAATAAGGGGCACGTCCGGAGGCCTGCATAGCACTGTAATCTTGCAGCAGTCCTTTCAAACAAATGTCGTACCAGCCGCCCATCAGATGTACCGGGATGGTCACTTGCGCCGGGACATGGCGTTTATCCGAACGCCGCCAATAATCGCTTTCCTGACGCAGGTCTTGTAAATAGTGCTGGAAAAATCCCACTTCATGCCCCATTACCGCTACATCACTTTCGCGCATGGGCATGTGATAGAACCCTTTCATCAGGGGGGCGTAATCAGGAGCCATGACCTTGCCGAGTTGGTTCCCCTTTAGGCCGCTGTCGATGACCTCGACAATCAGCATCCAGCGCTGGAATAAATCGAGCGCGAAGGCTCCATCGGGGAAGACCAGATCGTGAATGGCGGTCATGATGATGCTGGGAGCGATGGCTTTGAGATAGGGCGGTGGGTTTTCCGCGACTGCCCATTGGGTATAGCCGAGATAACTGCTGCCGAACATGCTCAGGTTGCCATCGAACCAGGGCTGGGCTGCAATCCATTCCAGCGTGGCGCGTCCATCCGGCTCGTCATCGGCAAAAACGGAGTCGTCAATGCCTTCCGAGTCAAAGCGTCCGCGCGTGGTTTGGACAATGACATGATAGCCGCAGGCCGCGATGAGATAAGCTGGAATCTTCGTCAGCATATTGATGGGAAAGGGCGCATCGCTGCCGCGTCCGTAGACCGAGCGGGTCAGAATGGTGGGGAATTGTCCGGCGCTGCTGGGGAAGTAGTGATCGGCCATGAGGCGCACACCATCCGGCATGGTCACGGGGATTTTGTGCTCGACAGACACTTCGTGGTTTGCAGGCAGACCGAGCAGCCGCGCCATCAACTGCCAGCGGAAGCGAAAAGCAACTGCTCCCAGTATTAGCAGAAATGTTAACCATAGTCGTCGTTTCATCGGGAAATTTAAACCTCCCTTCACATTGTTGTCCCAACTATACTGCTGAGACGGAGGGCTGGCAACTGAAGATTATCATCAGTTTAAGGGGAGTAAATTGCTTTTACGCGCCGGGTTTCCAGACCAGCATAGATTCACTGTCTTTGCTGGTGGTTATGCGAGATGTTTTTTCACCATCCCACAGGTAAATTTCGTCCTGACCATTGTGATCGACCAGAAATGCCAACAGGCCGTTATCGCTCCAAGCCGGCGAAAGACTGGTCGGAAGTTTGCCGCTGATGTTGAGGGTCTGTTCGCCGTCCCAGACCATAATGTCCCAATTGTCTTCCGCATTGGAGACAAAGGCCAGCCGTCCATCGGGACTCCATGCCGGACTCTGGTCACTGCTTTCCGGGCGATCCAGACGTGTGACAGTTTTGCCGTCCCACACATAAATTTCGTCGTTCCCGGTTTGGATGGACGAATAAGCCAGACGATTATCGCTGCTCCATACCGCGCCATAATCGCCGGAGCGTGTATTAGATACGTCGTAGACCTTTTTGCCGTCCCAGACCAGCACTTCGGTATTTCCGCTGACTTCTGGCAGCAGCGCCAACCGTCCATCGGGACTCCACGCCATAGCCACATTGGGATCGCTGGGGCCTTTACGCTGGTGAACCTGGACTGTGTTTTCCCCGTCCCACACATTGACTTCGGTGATCGTACCGCCTGCTGTTAATGAAACGAACGCCAGCCGCCCATCGGGACTCCATAGGGGGCTATAATCCCGCGCCAGCTTTTGAGAGATGTCGGTAACTGACGTGCCGTCCCAGACAAAGACACTCCAATACTGGCGATCCTGGGCGATAAATGCCAAGCGTCCGTCTGTGCTCCACGCCGGACTCCAGCCGTCAGCAATTTTGTTGATGGTCTCGCCATCCCAGACAAAAATTTCCGACGTTTCGATTGCATTGAGGGCGCTTTCAAAGGCTAAACGCCCATCGTTGCTCCACATTGGATTGGTGACCTCTTCGGGGAGATCCGATGTGATATTGATGGGCTTGCCGCTCTGCACATCGAGGGTGTAGATATTGCCCTGGTAGACATAGGCTAACATGCCATTTGTGTCAGAGGCGGTGGCGGTCAAGGGGGAAATAATGATGAATAAGGGTAGGACGGTCAGGAGGAAATAACGCAGCATTTTTAGCATGAACTAGCTCTCAAACAACGCCTACAATAATAAACACTAACTACTCTGCCTCCAACCGTTTTTGAATGGTGTTCAATAAATAGCTACTTCCTCGCGGTTGCTCAAATTGAACAAGCTCGTCTAATGCCTTAAAGGCAGGATTGACCATATCTTTATTTTTCAAAAGGGTTATCATGTTATTTCCAAGATCAACTAATATGTTGACCAGTTCTACGAAAAGCATCTCTCGACTGTCGTTATCATAATTCTCGTAAATTGAATCGAACAAAACCCGCAGTACATAATTATCTTTGAAGTGCATCTTAAGCATGACATGGACGACTAGGTAACGCACAATATTATTGGGATGTTCTCTGTACGTTTTTACAAGACGTTGTACAGCAGTTGCCGGAATTGTCACATGAGGCTGAAGCATACTTTCCAGAAATAAGATGTGCATCTCTGGTGTCATGGAATCGAAGTCGCTGTCGTCCATTGAAAAATACTCTTGTACGATTGTCTCTTCAGCGTTAGTAGAACCAATCGATTCGCTTTTGATCTGATTTACTCGATTTTCCATAGATTTTAGCGCATCATTGACTTCGTTCATGCGAGTCAATGATCGCAATTGTTCCTCAATTGCTGATAAACGCGATCTGATAGCGGCTTCGAGAATTTCTCGGTTGTGTGGCGATAAGTCGAACTCGACAGCGATATTCCGTTCCTTGTCAGAAAATTGTTGTCCTAGCTCCTCCTGCATCCTGCTTATTTGTTGTTGGAGACTATCGATTTCTTCCCGACTAAAAATAGTTTCATGTTCACGAAACTCGGCGAGCGCTGAGTAGTACTCACGGAGGTCATCCTCAATCTCTTCAGTCGGTCGGTTGGGGTTAGTTAATTCGCGAACGCGCTGGAGTAACAAACGAGTAAATTGATTTGATGACATAAAACCTATCCTTCAAAATATAGGAGGTATTTAGGAGCTATATGAGATTCGGTGTAGTGTTCGTTACTTTCAGCACTAACTGCTTTGTGTCATCAATGTGCGGTGAGTTGGGATTAGATTGAGCTTGATAAGCATCCATAATTGCCTTATACATCGTACTTCGATTTGCACGAAACTGGCTAGGAGGCACTGTGCTGACCTGCTCGATATGTTCCCCAAACGCGATATTGTATTGATAATTCGAGTCATCGCGCTCAAATTCTTCTTCCACCCGGACTACCCAGCGGCATTCTTTTACTTTATCTGTATAAGGTGTTTTGTCTGTTGGGATAGCAATAGGTACTATGCCGGGTGGTTGCAGAGTTTTGTTGATTGCTTCCCATGTGCTTATGGCAAACCAATGGTCATGTATGACATCAACATAGCGTTTGTTGTATTCATCAGGATTGAATAATACGAGATCAATATCGAAAGTCCAGCGGAAAAATTTCGCTAAGTAATATTTGGCCTGCTGAGCGTGCATAGATGTAGTTAAATGATCGTAGAGTACTGATTGCCGTTTTATCCACTCATGATACAATTTTATGCCATCAGGCTTATCCTTTGATGCATCAAATACCTTGAGCAAAGGTGTATATTGGTTATCTCGAATGGGAATATAGCCCACGATTCCAGCCCTACCAAACATAGCAGAGGTAAGGGCTGCTCGATAATCTTGATTGCCATGCGGCGCGGCATACAGAGGTGCGACGTAAAGAGCATCTCCCCAAGTGTAATTAGAACCTAATGATACGTTAAGGAGTCTGGCATTGTTGTTGCCAAAAAAATTCTTTAGGTATTTTGGCTTGGTGTATTTAATTACCCATACAACGGCAGTCCCGTTTACACTGTAATTTTGATCTATATGTTCATTCTCTAACCTGGTAAGTGATTGATAACACCAATTATCGACATCAGCCTGGAATCTTGTTGCGGAAGCTTGCGCTTGGTTAAGCAAATGTCGAATATGACGATAAGGGCCTGAGGGGTAATTTATAACCATCCGCCAACTCTTTCAGTTTATATTGAACTAATGATTATGATGTTTATTAGATATTTTAGTTAGTGTACTCTATATTTAAGGTAGGATCAACATCTCCAGACGTTTGCGGACATCATGCAACAAAGAGGCATTTTGAGGCGATTTACGAATAAGTATGCGATGATTTGGTGCGTGAAGTGAGTTCTTCTTCGACTAGCTCATCGTCTGTGGCGGATTCTTCGTCCATAAGGTGCGATACATCCGGGGCGGCATCCAGATCGAGATATTCGTTCAGGCGCTGCGAGAGGAAAACGGCGTAGTCTTCAACGACATCGCCCACAATCAATTTGGGACTGCCGTCCACCATTTCCGCCCAGACATTATAGCGCCGCGTATCATAACCCTCTTTTTTGGACGCTGCTGTCTCTTCATAACGCACACGATCAATCCCCGAAAGGTCTATCGACTTATTGGGGAAGAAACTGGGCAGCGGTTTGCGTGACACCCTGATTTGATCGTCGTCAACCTCGATATGTGTCTTGTTGTACGCCACGAGCGCCATCCAGTAGTAAAAAAACAGCGTGACCAGCGTGAAACCGAAGGCAATGGGCATGACTCCCGGTTTTGTAAAGGTTACTGCCGTGAGAAAGATGGTCATCAAGGTGAAAAGGACACTGCCGAGTGTGCTTCCGACAAAAGCTTCACTTCTATCCAAGCGGAAATTGGTGCGAAAAGCGATATTCAAGTGACCATCGTTTTCATCGGTTGTGATAGGCTGCGGCTGCTTGATCTTGCGGCGTTTGATTTTGGACTCGGCGGGGTCAAATTG
>JBGAGR010000284.1:0-9910 GCA_044226645.1 Aggregatilineales bacterium | reverse complement strand
CTGGCGCGTCTGGATACCAAACAGCAGGCGATTATCATGGGTCACGCTGTGCCGATGCCTGTCGTTGTCAAAACGCGCAACTACGATCAGGTCTTTTACGATGCCATCACGCAGGAAAAAGGGATTTCAACCGCCAGCGCACGGGAAAAGCTGGGCAGCGGCGGGAAAGATAAGCGGCGGCTGTAGATGAAGGGGATTGCGAACCAGCAATCAAGCACAGTATGGAGACGATACATCGCCAGTCTGCCCACCTGTGATGTTATACTCAGCGAATGCGATCCAATCGTTTACTGTTTATGCTAATTATCCGGCTGGCGGCGCGATTGATCGCGCTGTGGCTGGCGTTGATGCTCCTCGTGTTCGTGATCGGCAATGTCGCTCCAACCAGCCTGATTGCCTTCACCTTGAATAACCATGCTTTTCCCTCGACAGCACAACTTACGGTCATGGATGTACCCCATCATCTGATGACGACATTGGCACCGGATTTCGCTGCGCGTCAGCCTCTTACATGGTCGCCGGATGGGAGTCAGATTGCCTATCGTTCCGCTGAAGGCATTTCGATCTTCAACTTCGAAAGCGGCGAAAGACAGCAATTCACCATACCAGAGATCACCGGATCACTGTCATGGTCGCCGAATGGGCAGTATATCGCGATGAGTTCTTCCGGTGGGACGCGCGGGAATGGCTTCGCCGATACGAAAATCACCGTTATCGATGTGCTAGATGGCGGGATGCGCGAAGTGCCAACAGAGGGGTTTGTTTTCCCTTACTGGATTCCGGGGCGACAGGAAATCGTGTTTATTCAAATTGCTGAAAACGATAGGACTAAAGAAGAATTCATCGTGGTTGATACTGAAGGCAATGTGGTGAAACGATTTATACTGGCCAGTTTATTGACCGGGTTGGAACTCAGCTTTTCGCCGGATGGGCGGCATATCGTCTTAAGTGCAGTCCCCGCGATGCCCGGATTTTTCATCACTGAGACATCGTATATTTATATCATCGACATCGATGATGAACGTTTCAATCAAGTGACCTATAGACGCGGATTTGCTATCGGAGACAAATCCCCTAGCTGGTCACCAGACGGGCAGCGGATTGTCTTTACGACTGAATCCAAGCTCCGGGTGATGAATGCTGACGGTGGCGACCAACATCCCTTGAGCGTGAACTACAATGTTATGAGTCCCCCGATTTGGTCGCCGGATAGCAAACAAATCCTGTTTGAAGGGTCAAACGCACCCATTTTTGGCGAGTCCGGACTTTATCTGATTGATGCCGATGGGCATAATTTGCACCTGCTGGTTCCGAATGCGCAGGATGCGGCGTGGCAGCCATAATAAGCGATTTTACACTTGCCCCTGCTCGATGAGAGAGGCTTTGCCGCTGAGATGAGGAGCAAGTGAACAGCTTTGCTAGTTTTTCAGATAATAGGTGTCCCCTTTTGACTCGGCTGTCCAGGCCAGATGACCCTCGAAGAAAATCTCGCGCCAACGAACCCCACCAGAGCAAATCTCTACACGGGGTCGATAAGACTTCACTTCAGGGATTACCGATACCGCTGCACCTTCCGGTAGGCTGCCGATGAGTGCCGCATTCGTCAACGGGGCTTCCCGCACATTATTGTTGCCTAGGCCTTCGACAACATGACCCACTTCGTCGAATTTCAACGGATTTACACTGGGGCAGCCAGAACGCGGCTTTGTCACCAGCCGATAAACAGGATTCGCCCACGCAGCCTCAAACTGTCCCTTATTCAGTGCGGGGAGAGTAAGCTGACCGTTTTCAGGGCTGATGGGGAAGTAATTCAGGTTCCATGCTGCTGGGAACATCGTGCCATTTTCAGCAAAATATAGTGCGCGATCCAGAATTATTGCCATTGATCTGCCGTCCGGGGAGAAAGCAGCATCCGTGACAGTTGTCAGCGTGGATTCCGTCCCAGGGAGCTTAATCTGTACCGATTGGGCACCATAATAGGGCATCGCCAATGTCACTGCCGCTGACTCACTGGTAGACATAAAAGCTTCTAGCGTCCCTCCTTCTTCACGAGCTTCACCTGTGAGCATATTTATGCTGAACACTTTGGGTTCAGGCATTGTTTCAGCATTCCGTAAATAGGCGATTCGCGGCTCATCCGAGTCCAGCCAGCGATAATTGCTAGGGGATTGCCTTGACACTAAAAAGGAGTTAATCAGCGTGCCATCCTCGGCATAATAGGATAAACCATAATCTTCGTAACCGTCACAAATGGTGTCGTCGGCTGTGGAATAAGCCAGGGCAATACCGTGCTTATCCCAAATAACCCGAGGTGCATCAGACCCCTCACCACAAATTTCATCCAGACCTAATGAGTCTACAAGGATGCTGGTTTTTCCAGAAGCCAGATCATGAACAAACATCGTCACTTTGGAAGAGGCATAATCAACAAGCTCTGTCCAGATGATACGCCCTCCATCCGGCGAAAAAACACCCTCAGAAACTGCACCGGGTTGTTGAGGCGGTTGGTTGCTCAGCGCGTATGCCCTTCCGCTTTCAACATTACATACCCAGAGATTTCCGGTAGCACTGGGAGCACCATCTTCCTGATCTTTTGGCAGCACCATAAATGCCGCCCATTTACCGCTTGAGGACAGAGTAAGTGAATTTTTCCACTGTCGCAAAACATTGTCCTGCAAATCGCAGCCTATTAAGGTTGGGGCACTCTCGCCGGGTGTCCAGCGATAAACTTGCCCATCGATATTGATAATCAGGGGTAATGCAGTCTGTGCTTCGGCAGCCGATTGAATAGAAAATAACAGGATAAATGCGAGTAATACAATTCTCACAGATTTCACCTTGGATCAAACACAATCAAGTGGGAAGTAGCATACCACAGTTATCGATTATGGAATTCCAAATGTGTTGGCTAGAGCATGACTTCCAAGACCTGTTCGACCAACGAGGCTTTGCCGGTGAGATGACTGCCGTCTTCTTCGTGGCAGACGCGGAAGCCATGCTTCTCATAGAGATGACGGGCTGCATCTAGTCCGGCAAAGGTGGTCAGGTAGACGCGCTTGAATCCGGCTTTTTTGCAGAAGGTCATGGCTTCCTGCATCAGCCGATTGCCAATGCCGCGCCCCTGATAACCTTCCGCCAGAATGAACCAGCGCAGCCGAGCGCCTTCGCCTTCCGCGTCCTTGCCATCAATGATTATCGCGCCAGCAATTTCATCCCCTACTTTCGCCAGCCAGATGCCATCCCGCGCGGGATTCAGACGATTCAAAAAGGCGGAGAGTTCCGTAGCAACTTTGGCCTCGAAATACAGTCCCAGGTCCCAGTGTTTGCTGTAGTAGGTTCCATGCAGTTCAGTGATGCGTCCAATCGCGCCCGGTTCGTATCCGGTGATTTCGAATGTTTCGGTCATGTGGGAAGCTCCTTCATTGTTCTGAGTTTTGGGTGCTGATGGAAAACCGAGAGCGAATAGAGACAAAGTAAGAAAATACTTACCGAAAAGTTTACCAAAAGGTAGCCCCTTTTTAGGCCGTTTGTGCTACGCTTCAGAGTGTTCATTGTGCTGGGTACCTTGTGTCCTATAGAGGAAGTTGAACTGGATTCTTATGCCCAATGCTGCTGCCTTTTCCACTCTGAAAATAAATCCGACCTCGGATATTCGTTCAATTTTCATCGCCGCCGTTAGCGCCACTTTCCCCGTCGCCGCCGCCGCCTACCCCCTCGGCGGGGCAGCGATCAGGGAGACTGCTGCCAAACCAACCGCCGTGATTCCATCATCGCGTTTTACTAACAACTAACGACTAATCACCAATAACTTGTATATGCTATTCTAGGAGGGGAGCAGAGGATTGTCATTGACTCTAGAGTCGAATCGGGAATATGGGTAGTACGGGCACACCAGGCGGGATACGCCTGAAAGCGCTGCGGGAAACCGCAGGTAAGACACAGTTAGATGTTGAACTGGATGCGAATCTGGGGACAGGCTATTTGCAGCGGGTCGAATCCGGCAAGGTACAGCACCCCGAACGCCATACGCTGGAACGGATTCTGGGTGCGCTGGGTGCGCGGTATACCGAACGGCGCGATGTGCTGGAAGTCTTCGGCTATATCGTCGATGCACCGCTGCCAGATGCTGCGGAAATCGACTGGGCGCTGGCGGTATGGCACTCAGAATTGAGCGGGGCAGTATTCCCGGCTTATCTACTGGACTGCGCCCATCAGATGCAGGCATGGAATGCATTTGTGCCGAAGTTATTCCGGTTGGATATACAGGCTTCCGGCAAAAAGCTCTCGATGCTGCATTTTATTTTCGACCCGGCCTATCATTTCATGCAGCGTATCGCGAATCCCGACGAGTTTTTCCCGGCGCAAATTCGGGCGCTGCGCTACGAGATGCAGGCTTTTCGGGGCGAGGCATGGTATCGTGATTTAATTGCGGATATGCGCCTATGTGAAGTCTTTGAACATTACTGGATTAAATCCGAGACGGGGCAAACCTATCATTTGGCCGCCCGTCCACTGGTTCCGCTGGCGATTAATATGCCCCATGTAGGACTGCTGCAATTCCGGCTGGTTTCCGAACCTTATGCACAGGATCGGCGTTTCCGTGTCATTTACTGTGTCCCGGCTGATCCCCGAACCATGCAGCAGTGTTTGGTCTGGCTCGAACAATCACCCTAGTGCTTTACCGAATCTTCTTCGAGGAGCGCATAGGCCGCTTCGATACTATTTACATAACGGAGTTTTTCGGTTGAGCGTGGCCACATGGTCGCAGCAACATCCGCCATGGCTTTCAGGTAGCGATTGGCTTTCACAGCGATAATCAGGCCTACATTGGGCGGCTGAGTGCGCTGCGCCCTGCTCAGAGCAGTCAGTAAATTGCCAGATGAAAAGTGCGAGTTGCTCAAATCTGCGATGATGTCCACCCGATGCATGACACTGGAAACCATCTTCTCACAGTCGTCCAGCATGGCATATACATCGGACAGTGTCCACTCGCCATCCAGATTTTCGAACAGTATCGTTTTTTCGGGGTTTCCCCACTCTAAATGAATAGGCATTGTTATTCCGTTTACCCGCGTCAGTAAATTGAATTCGAATGCCTCTATGGTAGACCCGTACCTAAGTAATATTCATTGAGATTGTGCTGTCTTAACCGTAAATTCACATTCCGCAATCGCTTGCAATGTGACAGCATCGCCCACTAGCAATATATGCCATTTCTACCGCAATCTTTCCGCACTAAGCACCCGACAGCTCAATACGCACCCGTTTCGCCCATTCGCGAATAAGGTTCCAGTCCCGATAATCCTCACTGTGTACAGCCGGGAGCGTCTTACCGTCATAACGCGCTGCCAGCGTCCAGCGTTCCTTCCAGTCAATAGCTTCCAGATTGAGTTTACCGGCGAAAACCTCAACATCACGCACACCGATTTTTTCCAGAGTTGGCTTATGGACGTACTCATCCAGAGCATGTTGGCGACCATCGGTTTCCAGCACGCGGATGCAGGTCATCCAGTAATAGACCGGTTTTCTCGCCAATTCTCTCTCAAAACGGGCAAAAAACTGTGACATTTCAGTCAGCCACATGCCGCCATAGACGGGCGAACCCAGCACAAAAGCATCATACTCCGACACCGACTGAACCTGATAAACAGGCTGGACAGTGATTTCAAGGTCATGTTCGCGGAATACTTCACCTATAAATTCAGCGACCTCAGTGGTTGATCCATGAGTCGTAGCGTAAGCAATAAGCACCTTCATTAAAATGAACTCCTCAAGGCGTATTTATAGGCACGATTATAGTGGTTCCCGGCTAATTGACAATCACCTGATTTTCGGTTATTCTACATAAGAACATGAGTTCTATTGGAGATAAGGGGATAGACGATGATGACATTTAATCCCGAACATGTAGCGGTTCTAGAGAAGATGTTGGGGAATGTTCCGGGAGCCAAAGCGGGCGTGATGTTCGGTTCTCCGGCCTACAAAGTCAATGGTAAGCTGGCGGCCAGCATCTTTGGAACGGCAGGCATTGTTGCCAAAGTAGGGCCTGAGCGTGTGAAAGAATTGGTGGGCAAGCCGGGTATTGAACCCTTCGAGCCAATGCCTAAACGGGTTTGGAAAGACTGGGTTCTGCTCACCGGACACTTCGAGGAAAACCGCGCTTTGTTCGAAGAAGCGGTTGAATATGTAATGAGTGAAACCAAATAGAGACTCATACGTATAGAGTAGTGTGCTACCGCCACTTGAGAAGTCCTCGCTGATCTTCCCATTTCTGGACTATATTTCCATCCATGTCTGATAAGTCGGCGATGTTTGTAACCATCACAAAGGAAGAGTCACTATGAACTCCTTTAACGTAAACCACAAAGCCGCGCTCGATAAATTCCTGCTGCGGATGCCGGGTGTGACCGCTGGAAAAGCCTTCGGTTATCCCGCCTATAAAATCAATGGCAAGCCGTTTGCCTTTGTCGAAAACAACGGCATTGCGCTTAAGCTGTCGGAAAAACGAATCCGCGAACTGGTGGGTTCCAGCAGCGTGATGCACTGGTTCGAACCCGTTAAAGGCATGATCTGGGAAGAATGGGTTGCGATCCAGCGGCTCAATTCAGCGGATTACTGGCTTGATCTGGGATTATTCGAGGAAGCAGCCTGCTTCGCAGTGGGGCCGGAGATGACCATTAACCGTTATGTTCCACCGCGCCGCGCCCGCCGCCAATTCGCCTGAACCTTGCAGGATTGAGAAAAACAATCCCTGTAGATTAAAATGCACCCAAATTTCGGGTGTATTTTATTTCCAGTAGAAACACGAGAAACCATATACACCCTATGGTTTGCAGGCTGTAGTGCGTATATACTGTAATAAAATGTGTAGGTAGATAACGTGACTGATTGGTATCTGATTGTGGGGCTGGGAAATCCCGGTAAGGAATATGAACAAACGCGCCATAACGTGGGCTTCCGCGTGGCGGATGAACTGGCGCGGCGCTATGGAATCACCTATGGCAAAAAGGAGCGCAAAGCCATCTCCGGCACAGGTGTGATTCACGGCAAAAAAATCGTACTGACCAAGCCACAGACTTTCATGAATCTGAGTGGTGAAGCGGTGCGTTCGCTGATGGATTTTTATAAGGTGGAACTGCCGAATATTCTGGTTGTTTCGGATGACCTCGATATTCCGCTCGGCACGGTGCGAATGCGCAAATCCGGCGGCGCGGGTGGACAAAACGGCGTGAAAAGCGTTATTCAACATCTCGGCACGCAGGAATTCAGCCGGCTGCGTTTCGGTATTGGTCGCCCGCCGGGGAAAATGCAGCCCAGGGATTATGTGCTGGGTGTTTTTCAGGGCGATGATGCGATTCTGGCGGCACAGGTCATTGACCGGGCGGCGGATGCAGTTGAAACCTGGCTGGCGGACGGTATTGAAATGGCGATGACCCGGCATAACGGCAGCATTGATGAGCCGAAACCGGAGAAGAAACCACTGGTGAAAGAAGTAGAAAAGCCTTCGGGATGAATGATATTCAAGAAATCAGGAATTTTATCGATCATGAGGGGCGCTTGAGCCAATGGCCGGCGAAGCGCTCGCTGCAATTGGTGGCGCTGGATTACCTTTCGACCAAATTTGAGTCGGGGAAGGTTTACAGCGAGAGCGAGGTCAACACGCTGCTCAACCAATGGCACACGTTCGGGGATGCGGCTTTGCTTCGGCGCGAGCTATATGAAAATGGACATCTTAACCGAATGAACGATGGCACGGAATATTGGCCTACACCGCGCACAAAACACTGGTAGTTTCCCATGAAGGTTAGGCTGATTTCCGACATTTCATGCCAATCGGAAATTGCCAGAGCATCGGTTGAAAGTTCCTGCAATCAATATAATTGGGCAGCGCTCATTGTTTTGCAGATGCTCCTCTTCGGAATGAGCGCAGCAATTTTTCATGTTGCTATCTCTTAAAAAAGCTCTTTTTGACAGATTCCCCCCTGTAACGTATTATTCTTAGGGATATCCAGAGACTTGCTATGCCAAAACACTTTTCGCTCATGTGCAATATGACACGCGCATGAGTCAATTGTGATATTTGTCACTATTGAGAATTGGCCTGGATATCTATATTCACTCTAAGGTAGGTGAGTAATCTAGGTATTTCTGTTTTCGGAAAAATGCTCCCCAAACACGAAATCAAAGGAGGTGTAAAGAAAGAGAAAACCTCACGTATTGCACCTGCTAAACCAGCTTTATTAGCATGATCGGAAAACAAGGAGTTAGAAATGTTCGGTAAAATTGCCCGTTTAGCTACTGTCGTTATGTTGGCAGTATTTACATTAAGTCTGTTTGTCCTACCTGCACAAGCGCAGGATAAGATCCTCGTTGGTCTATCTTTCTCGGACTTCGAAACGCCTCGCTGGTCACAAGAAAACGACATCATGACAGCAGCCCTCGAAGCTAAGGGTTATGCCGTTGTATCGCAGCAGGCCAGCCACGACCCTGTGACCCAGAATAACCAGATCGCCAACATGGTTACTCAGGGTGCCAAAGCGATTATCATCGTTGCTCAGGATGCTGCCGCTGCCGCAACAGCAGTTGATGATGCCGCCAAAGAAGGTGTCGTCGTAATCGCTTATGACCGTCTGATCGCTTCGCCCAATATTGCGGCTTACATTACCTTTGGTCTTACTAAGGTTGGTAATGGACAGGCCGACGGCGTGCTCAAGGCTCTGGGTTTCGATCCCACGAATCCTGGCCCCACCGACAAGTGGACGACAGACACTCCAGTCAACCTCGTTAAACTCGAAGGCGACCCCGGCGATAACAATGCCAAGTTCTTCGAAGCAGGCCAGGATGAGACCCTCAAGCCGTTTGTGGACGCAGGCCTTGTCAAGGTTGTTGCGCGTCAGAATATCGCCAACTGGGATGAGACCAACGCCGTAACCGCTATGGAAAACATCCTGACTTCTCAGAACAACAAGGTTGATGCTGTTATTGCTGCCAACGACAATCTGGGATTGGGTGCCCTCCAGGCTCTCACGGCCCAGAAGCTCTCCGTCCCGGTCTCCGGCCAGGATGCCACTGCTCCGGGCTGCAACAGCATTGCCAAAGGTCAATTGACCGTCACGATCCTGAAAGACTATCGTGTTATGGCTCCGCAGGCTGTCGACCTGATTGATGAATTCCTCAACGGCACTACAGATCCTGATCTGGCATCCTACAAGCTGTCTGACCTGACAGGGAACGACACCCTGACAGGTGAGGTCATGGCGAAGTACCTGCCAGTTACCGAGGTTACCATAGACAACCTGTATCAGGAAGTCGTTGTGAGTGGTTTCCAAAGCTATGATGAAGTCTATCAGGATATTGCTGATGCACAGAGACCGCCTCGTCCAGCTGAAGAGACCCCAGTGCCATCAACGTAAGATTGGTGAATGATATTTACTGGCATCCCGGTGGGCAGAACCTGCCGGGATAACCACTGCGAATTCTGAAAGAAGGGGCTTCCTCCGAACAGCAATCTGCCAAACGCAGGAGGCCCTCTGTACCCATCAAGAGCATACAGTTCATGAGCGACAACACGAATAACATCATTCTTGACATAAAAAACGTCACCAAACGCTTTTCCGGTGTGACGGCTCTAAATGACGTATCTTTCCAGATCCGCCGTGGTGAGATTCACGGCCTGTGCGGTGAAAACGGCGCAGGCAAATCTACCCTGATGAAGATACTGTGCGGAGTCTATCCCTCGGGATCTTATGAAGGTAGCATCTTATACAATGGTCATGAGCTACGGCTAGAAGGTAGTTCGATTCGGCAAGCGATTAAAGAAGGGATTGCGATTGTTTACCAGGAACTGACTCTGGTCGGTAATATGACCGTGGGCGAAAACATCTTCCTGGGTAAAGAGCCTGTGGAAAAC
>JBGAGR010000283.1:0-9917 GCA_044226645.1 Aggregatilineales bacterium | reverse complement strand
TCATATTCTGTGTGACCAATTGTGCCATCTTTGAAGTGAATTTCAATCGGAATGAAAAAGGTTCCCCATCCTTGTCTGGAGAGACGGAAACGGGTGTTTCGCGCACGAACGATTTGGATGGGTTCGAGGAATGTTTTGTGCAGCGTGTACTGGACATAATCAACTTGGTCAAGGACTTCATCGGATGCAGCAAGCTCCACATTCCACTGCCAATATATCGGATCGTTCTCGTTAACACGGGGAACTTCTTTCGTCCGTTCAATGATGCGAATCTGGGGCATGTATTTCTGTGCGAGATTCGATTTTTGCTGTTGCAGGAGCTGTGACCAGAAAAGTTGTACCGACGGCGCTATGTGTTCATCCAATGTGATGGCTTGACCAATCAGGCCATTGGCATCATCGCGTTTGTCATCCAGATATGCACGTATTCCTGCACCAATCAGGCGATTGGCTTCATCTTTTAGCTGTTCTTCCGGGCTAATCAAACTCTTGATGGCTTCCAGCAGGTCTTTCAGGCCACCTTCGTAGTTGCCCTGAAAATCGACATAATGCAGATTCAGCAGACGGAAGGGCAATTCACCATCGATCAGAATCGGAACACGATATTTCTTCAGCTTTTCAGCGAGGATGGTTTCGCGAGCAACCCAGTCCGACTCATTGGATTCCGGCGATACGATGACCACGAAAACCGTACAATCCTTGAGCGCTTTCTCAATTTGCTGTTCCCATTCGAGACCACCCTGAATGCCTTCACGATCTATCCAGATTTTGTACCAGCGCTCCAGATCATCTGCGAGATGCAGGGCAAAGTCGCGGTTTTTGCTGGAGTAGCTGATGAAAATGTATTTCATGGGCACTGTTCAAAAGACTCATTGATTATTGTGCGGCTATTGATAACGCATAACAGTCATTTTCACCAGTATTGTATGTAATACAGCGTATCGTTGATCGTGTGATCAGTGCCAGGGTTGGCGCGCCCACAGTATATGACATCACCCGCTTGATTGTCCGCGTGGACGTGGCGGATGCCTGTTGAGATGCCCACGATGAAGCGCAGATTCGCTTCCCGGCAGGCTTCCAGGACATTGGGATTGAGAGTATGGGTGTCGATGTCGTAACCGCTGCCATAGGGGGTGACAAGCGCCCGTACTGGTTGTCCGGTTTGCTGCTCAATCATGGCAGCAGAGTCAATGATTTCGGTATGATAGTCCAGCGTCGTGAATTTAGGATTGTCGAGATTGGAGTGATAGGCCGTGTGAGTCGCCAGTTCCATGCCTTCATTGACCCATGTACTGACTTCCGTCCATCGGTCACTATTCTGTTTCAGGTTGGGACGGGTGATGATGCTGAAAACGGCTTTGAAGCCATAATTGACGAAATGATCTTTCATGCCTTTGAAATACTTGAAGGCGGGATTTCCCACTTCCAGCGATAAATCATCAACAGACAGGATGACAGGCTTATCCGGCAGGGTTCCACGTCCCATCAGCATATCTTCCCAATCGCGATAGGTGATGCCGGAATAGCCCAAATCACGCAGTTGCGCTAGTAAATCCGGCAGCACACGCCAGTGACGGCTGTGGAGCATCACGGCTGGGGGCGTGTAAATGTCGGGTGTCATGTCGAATGCCAAAGCCAGTTTCGGCATAGCGGCGATTGCGCCCATGCCTGCCAGGGATTTCAAGAACTGCCGCCGGGTGAGTTGTGCCATGAGATGTAATTCCTTGGTTGTGCTGCGTGTTTGTATCATAAAGGGCATTGGGGTTCTCACGCCATACCCCGGCAGGCTGTCGGTACCGTTGCGTTGGCTTGTCGTTGATTAATGAAAAGTGTACTGAATAGGAACGATTTCCGCCTTCGCCATTACACACAATAGATAATGACTCGTTAATTCACCATTGACGACCCTGCATCGCACTGATATGATACTCCACACAATGCGGGGTAGAGCAGTGGAAGCTCGTCGGGCTCAATCAAGCATGGCTAACTGTAACGGGGATGATTGCAAAATTACCAAACCGTTGCACTTAAAAAGTTAATCATGTAGGGCGGTATGTGGGGAAACCTGCATATGTTCACCTGTCAAATTCGGGGAAACCTGTGGTAAGGCAATCCCGAGCTAACCTGTAACTGAAAAGCTACAGGGAATGTGTAGAGACTAAACGGCAGGCACCTAAGTGGTTTATCCATATGGTGAAGAGATAGTCCAGACTGCAAACTGAGTAATCAGGGTACGAAAGTATCAGCAGGAAGCATAACCCGGAGGTCGTAGGTTCGAGTCCTACCCCCGCTATTTAAAACGGTGATATAGCTCAGCTGGCTAGAGCGCGGGACTCATAATCTCGAGGTCGGTAGTTCGAGTCTACCTATCACCATCGTAATAGATTTACTAATAAGCCTTCTCAGAAGGCTTTTTTGTTATCTGTTGCCTTGAATTTGAACATGGTTTGATATATGATTGTCTGTAAACATAGACGTAGGTTCTAAAACGATGAAACCAGAATTACAGTCTGAGGCGCGACTAATGCGTCAACAAGGTATGTCTGTTCCCGAAATTGCGAAATCATTGGGTGTGGCTAAAAGCTCAGTTAGTCTTTGGGTACGGGATGTCGAGTTAAGTGCTGACCAGAAAATCACTCTCTTTGATCGGCGGCGGAAATTCGGTGAACGGAATGATGGCGCAAAAGCAAATCGAGACAGAGCGCTCGAAATTCGCAAGGCTTATCAAGAAGCTGGACGCGCCAAAGCGAGAGAAGGTAGACCACTCCATTTAGCCGGATGTATGCTCTATTGGGCGGAAGGCGCTAAGGGACGAAATGGGATTTATTTTGTCAATTCTGATCCCAATATGCTGACTTTGTTTATGCGTTTCTTAAAAGAAGAATTGGGAGTTAGCGAAACAGAAGCCGCTTTACGAATTCATTGTCACACGACTGAATCTGCCGAAATTAAGCGCATCGAAGAATATTGGGCGAATCTCCTCAATGTGCCACTCTTGAATATCAAAAAAACCTACATTAAAGAGGGCAGCCAATCGCGGCACAATGTTCTCGAAAATGGTGTCTGCGATATTCGTATTCACCGCACCGACTTAGTGCAGCATATCTACGGTGCGATACAGGAATACGGCGGCTTCGAGAACCCCGATTGGCTGTTCTAGAGTCGCGGACGCGCTGCTTCCATCAGCCATGCCAGCTCGTTTGTGACCAAATCCGGCTGCTCCATCATCGGCATGTGACCGGATTTCTCCGCCATGACCAGTTTCGCACCCGGAATCAGCCGCGCCATTTCCTGCGGGATTTCCGGCTTAAACAACTGATCGCCAGCGCCGCCGATCACGAGCGCCGGGACACGAATTGATTTCAGTGTTTCTGTCGAGTCGGGGCGGGTTGCCATCGCATGAAGCGTCCCTATAATTCCGGCGGGCGGCGTATTGAGCATGATCTGTTTAGCCTCCTGTGCCGCTGGCGAGTCCGGCGACGCATTCGGATGAAACAGCTTGGGATTAACCGCCGCGACAGCGCCTTGCTGCGCGACTTTTTCGGCTGTCTCGTAGCGCTTGGCCTTGCCTTCTTCGCTGTCCGCTTTGTGATTACTGGCGACGAATCCGATTCCAGCGAAGCGTTCCGGCGCGAGACGATACGCTGCCATCACCGCATAGCCGCCCATCGAGTGTCCGACCCAAATCGCCTTATACACCCCGATTCGATCTAACAGCGACAGCACATCCCGCGCGATTAAGTCCATGCTGTACACGCCATCCGGGGCAGTGCTCTTTCCATGACCGCGTAAATCCGGCGTGATAATCTGGCAGCGGGTTTGCAAATCCTGTACCTGCGCATTCCAAATGGTATGGTCGAGCGGGAAACCATGCAGCAAAAGCAGCGGAGGTTTACCCGAGCCATACGAATCGTAGGTCAGAAAAACGGTTTCCGTCAGCGGTGCCAGAGGAGTGGTCATCGAATTCTCCTTACCCGTATCACATCAATTGCTCTGAAGCATTTAAGTCATCCCACGTTTCCCGGCGGCGGGCGATGCGCCATGTCTTTCCATTTTCCGCCACGACGATTTCTGGCGGACGTGGACGCTGATTATAATTGCTTGCCATTGCCATGCCATACGCGCCAGTGGTCAGAATCGCCAGCAGATTTCCCGGTGACATTTCCGGCAGTTTGACTCCATGACCAAGCGCATCTGTCGTTTCGCACACCGGCCCGACAATTTCATATTCGATGTTTACCTCTTGCTCCCCTCGCCCTGTGGGAGAGGGGATGGGGGTGAGGGCATTCGTAACTGGCACAATCTCATGATGGGCTTCGTACAGTGCTGGACGCAGCAGTTCTGCCATGCTGGCATCCGTAATCAGAAAGCGCTGTCCGGCCTGTTCTTTGGTATACAGCACCGATGTCACCAGAATACCCGCATCAGCGATAATTGAGCGCCCCGGTTCCAACAGTACATCATAACCCTTCAGCAGCGGCGTGAGCGTCTCCGCGAAACTTTCCCACGATGGTACGATTTCATCCGGCGCATAAGCTACAGGCAGACCGCCGCCGATGTTGATGGTGCGTATGGCGGGGTAAGGCGCGATTAAATCCAGCACCATTTCCACCGCGCGGCGTGTCGCATCGGTATCATGAAGCTGACTGCCGATGTGGATGTGAATTCCGGCGATCTGGACATGCGGATAGTCGGCTTGATGAGCCAGTAAGTCGCGTACCGTTTCAGTCGTGAGACCGAATTTGGCTCCTTTGTGTCCGGTGGCGATATGGCGGTGCGTTTTCGCTTCAATATCCGGATTTAAGCGCAATGCCACCTGTGCGGGGTTGCGCCCTAGAGTTTGAATAATATCGTTAATCAGCCACAGTTCGCCTACATTTTCGACATTGACCCAACCCACGCCTTTTTCCAGTGCGTAGGCCAGTTCATTGGGTGTTTTGCCCACGCCGGCAAAGACGATGTTTTCGACATTCGTATCTGCCAGCAGCGCTTTGTGGATTTCCCCGGCGCTTACCGCATCGATGCCTGCCCCGGCTTGCGTCAGTGCCTTCAGAATCGCCAGACTTGCGTTGGCTTTTGCGCTGTAGTGGATATGCGGCTTAAGATCAGCGAAGGCTGTTTGGATTCGACGCAGATTGCTTAATGCACGTTTTAGACTGTAAATATAAACAGGAGTTCCGACGTGGGCGACGATTTCCTGAACAGATACCCCGTCGCAGAATAGCCGATTATCCCGGTAAGCAATAGACTCGTTGAGCATAGGAGGATATGGATAACCTGTGTGATTGGTTGAGGATGACACAATACAATTTTATTGTAGGGCGCGTCTGCACGGATTGTTGTGACGCGCCCTACAATATTCTCAGTCTTAGCTGGTTGGCCTGTCAGGTGTTTTGTTGATCGACACCAGTTCATAGACTGCTGTTGGATGGCTGATGCCTTTCAACGCCACCGGCTCAAGCTCTTTTACCGTCACGCGCCCCTGGATTTCCTGATAGGTCGCCTGACTGATGAGAACCTGCCCTGGCCCCGCTGCGCCGCACAACCGCGACCCCAGATTAACAATGCGCCCCAGTGCCGTGAACTCGCTCCGGACAGGATGCCCAAATTCTCCGGCAATCGCTTCCCCGGAACTGACACCGATACCCATCGGCGGCAGTTCGTGTCCCTGCTCGCGCAGTTTTGCCTGAAGTTCGCGCTGCATGGCTTGCATTTCCATCGCTGCCATAGCCGCTTGATAAGCATGATCGGGCATGTGGACGGGTGTCCCAAACAATCCGATGACCTCATCCCCGACGAATTTATCCAGTGTGCCGCCGTACTTGAAAATGACTTCGGTCATCTCACTCAGGAACATATTCAGGTTTTTGACAAGTTCTTCCGGCTTGGTGCGTTCTGCCCATTGGGTTGATTCGCGCAGGTCTGCGAACAGCACCGTAATAATGACTCGTTCCCCCGAAAGGACATCCAGATTGGCTCGTTGCAGCAGATGTTCGACCACTTTGGGGTCAACCGAGCGGCTCAAAAGCGTTCGCATCCGGCGCTGCTCCAACCGTTCGAAAATGGCGGTATCGACCTGACTGGTGATGGCGGATACCATGCGTTGATCTTCTGCATCAAAGCCTTTCGCTCGGTTGCTGTTGACCATGCCGAATACCCCAATGACCCGCTGATTCAGGATGAGCGGTGCAGCCACGATTGACCGAACCGGGCCTTCCGGCTGGTTGGAGTGAACCATCTCGCCCTGTTTCAATGCCTGGCGCGATACCCGCTGGATGATTTCCATAAAACTGGGTTCGGTAATCTGCCCGTCAACGGTGAAGGCACGCAGTTCGAGTTCCTGCTCCTCGTTTTCGTTATAGAGCATGATATAGCCCATATCACTGGAAACCACTTCGCACAATTCGATCAATACCGCGTGCAGCATTTGATCGAAATCTTTTTCCTGGTCGCGGATACGGTCAATCTTGTAGATGGTTTCCAACTCTTTTTTGCGCTGGGAAAGTTGGTATAGGATGCGCGTATAGACCACCGCCGAATCCATCTGCGACATCATGGCGTGCAGCAAACGGTGATCGGCAACCGTAAAGAGTGAAGGACGACCCACCACGACTGCTCCCAATCGCGCTCCGGCAACTGCGAATGGCGCGGCTAACAGGTTCAATCCTTCGATACCCTCTGGTGTCGGGATGGTCTGTGGAATGGTTAACTGGCGTGCTTTTTCGCGGATTTCGTCCAGCATGTCGCTGGTCAAATCGTGCTTATCAATAATTCCGCGAATCACCATCTCGCCGCTGTCCACTTGAGTGAGCAGCAGCAGACAAAAATCAGCCTGGAAATATTGCAGTGCAACGGCAGTAAAACCGCTGATTAAATCGGCATCGCTGGAAATGTGGTCACGCAGGCGATCAATTTCATAAATGGCTTCCAACTCGCGATTGCGCTGGGTGAGCTTCCAGATGGTTCGCGCTTGAATGACAGCGGAGTCCAATTGACTTTCCGCGAGGATGATAAGCTGCTGCTCATCAGCATTGAAAGGTTCACTGTCGCGCGCCAGCACCAGACCGCCCATGGGAAATACATCCAGAATGATCTGGATTCCCACCACATGCTTCCAACGATCATCGTCAAGCGTTTGGAAACCTTCGCTGTGAGCGACTTTGCGCCCCAGTTCAATGGCTGTGCTTTCCTTCATGCCTTCGCTGGAAAGACACTCAATGTCATCGCTGGTTTCCGCCAACAGCAGAATCCCACAGGCATCTGCCTCAAACCATTCCCTGAGCAGTCGTGCCAGCGAATCAAACATGTGTCGCGGGTCTTCATCATCATGAAGTGAATCGCGAACCCCATCAATTTTCATGACGAGTTCCAGCGCGCGTTCACGCTGAGCCAGTGCGTGTTGATAATCTACAGTCATGCCAAAAATCCCCGCTTTTTTGGGTAAAGTTATCCTATATCTTTCAGATAGGCTTGTGTTATAGTGTTGTCTGGTCGGTCAAGGCGCGGTATGCTTTTAACCGTCAGTAGTATAGCAGATGTAACAGGGACTTGCTCCTAATAGGTGGTAGTTTTCTTTGGCTACTCAAACCATCGAAACCAAATTGGCGACGGATTACGAAACGATTCGCCGCCGCGAATATGAATTGATAACGAATTTGCTGGATGTTCTGCCCAGGGTGGATAACCTGAGCGAAGAACGTCTCTCGCATATGCGTGACGCGCTCTTCCATGCCGATCATCCTTTCCTCATCGTGCTGGTCGGGCCGTTTAGCTCCGGTAAATCCAGTATTCTGAATGCGCTGCTCGGCGAGCCGGAACTGCTGCAAGTCGGCGTGGTTCCGACCACCGACCGCATTAGCATTCTGCGCTACGGCGATGAGATGCAGCGCATGAGTTCGGGTGGCGAGGTCGATACGGTCTTTTATCCGTCGCCCTTGCTGCAAAAAGTCAGTCTGGTGGACACTCCCGGCCTCGAATCCGTCTTCCAGCGTCATGAAGAAACCACGCGCCGCTTTCTGCATCGCGCCGATGTGGTGCTGATGGTCATGCTGGCAACGCAGGCCATGACCGCCCGTAACCTTGAATACCTGCAAACGCTCAAGGAATACGGCAAAAAGGTCATTCTGGTAGTCAATCAGGCGGATTTGCTGACTGCCGAAGAAGCCGAATCCGTGCGCGAATACATTTTGGAACAGAGCCAATCGCGTCTGGGCTTCAAGCCGGATATCTGGTTGGTTTCCGCGCGGCAGGGCATCGCGGCGCGCCACAATGGCGAACTGGATAAGCAAGCCTGGAAAGCCAGCGGGTTGAGCCGCATCGAAGAATATGTCGACGATCAGTTGAATGATGTTGCCCGTCTGCGACAGAAATTGCAGACACCGCTTCAGATTGCCCAGAATGTGAATCAATCGGCATTGAGCGCGGTGCGTACCAATCAGGCCGCGCTCGATCAGTATCAGGGTATTTCCAGCAATATTGACCAGCAGCTCGCCGCACAGAAGCGCGATCAGGAAAAAATCGTCCGCGACATTAACGGTGAAGTCAGCGATAAATTTGGTGCGGCAGCCATGCGCGGCAGTGAAGCCATTCAGGATACCTTCCGCTTCTCCCACGCGCTGCGCTCGATTTGGGGCGGCATCTTCGAGTTAATCGGACTGTCCGGTCTGGTCAAGCGTGGCAAAAAATCGTATACCCAGCTCGCATTCGAGCGCCACAAAGCCTTCGAACCGATTAACGAACTGCCAGTAGTAGTCGATAAACTGCCGCCGCGTCTGGAAGGCAAGGACATTCAGGATATTGATGATCTGGTGAAATATGCCCGTCGCGAAATTGAGGCGCTCCCGCCCGTTATTCGCGGCAAGGTCATCGGCAGTGTCCAGTCAGGACTGCAATATGATCGTGAAGCCCTGCAAACTGTCCGTCCGGAACTCGAATCGCTGGAAAACGAAGCACGGCAGGTCGAAACCGGGCGGCTGGAACAAACCCTGCGCAATTCCATGCTGTATCTGGCAGCTTTCGAAATTCTGCTGGTGATTTTTGGCATCGCCTGGTTGAGCGGCGGCAGTAATGTCCTTGCGCCCAACCAGCAGGGGTCGAGCATTATTGGCATCATCATTTTGGTCGGTGTGGGCGTTCTGGCGCTGCTGTTCATGCCCCTGCGTGGACGCTTGCTCGAATCGGCCTTTACCAACCGGATGCTGAAGCTGCAAACCCGTTATATCGAAGCACTCACCCAGGCCGCCGATAAACAGATCGAGTACGGGATGCAGCAGCGCCGTGATGCGATTTTGCCGCTCACACGCCTGATCGAAGCACAGACTCAGATTCAGACCGACCAGTTGAGCAAATTGCAGGCCGCCCAGCAGGAAATGACCAGCATTGAGTCGGCATTAGCGACTCTCGGCAAGAAACGCTTGCTGTAGAGACATCGTATAATATTTGTAGCTTTTGAAAACGGATAAGTGCTCTTCTTGCTCCCCTCTACATCGGTACTCCGAATGGGGAGGGGTTGGGGGAGGAGTTACACACGAGGTTTAATCCTTGAGCACATTAGATGGTATTCTGGCAGCACTGCGCGAATCCGAGATTCGTTTGCTGACCGATATTGGAACTACGCTGGCGACGATGGGCGACCATGCCGGAGAAGATCGCCAGCGCTTAATCGATGTAGCGCACGATTTGCGCGATATGTTTTATCTGGTCGTCATCATCGGCGAATTCAACGCGGGTAAATCGTCCTTCGTCAATGCCTTACTCGGTGACACCCTGCTGCCGATGGGCATCACACCCACTACCGAGGCGATTGAACTGATTCGCTACGGCGAGGAGATCAATCGCAAACCCATCATGCGCGACGATGGTATCCGTGAATGGTCTCATCCCAATACGGGTGCGCCCGGTGTGGCATTGGTCGATAC
>JBGAGR010000282.1:0-9829 GCA_044226645.1 Aggregatilineales bacterium | reverse complement strand
AGCGATACAGTCCAAACTTCGGGCGCGATACCAAAACCATTCCAACCTGCATCGAACAGGACATAGGCCGCGTTCGCAATGGTCGCCACCGTAATCCAGCCCAGATAGGTGCTGAAGGGGATGTGAATGCACCAGTGTTCGGCTGTCGTAACTTTCTGCTGTCCGACACCGATGCGCCTGTAAATCACAATCAGCGCCGCCAGCAGGATGACCATCGCCACCATGCTCAGCGCGAACAGGTTGTAATGGAACAGCACTAACCAGATTCCGTTCGCCATACAGGTCAGGGCGAACCAGTAGCCGATGCGGCGCAGCAGCGGATTTTCGCGCTGTGAAGGTAGTGCCTGGTAGACCCCGAATGCCAGCAGCAGGGTATAGATGATGCCCCAGATACTAAAGACATAATTGGCTGGCACGAACAGGATAGGCAGCCGGTTGGCGATCTGAGCGCTAGTCTGTCCGTTCAGCGGGATGGCTTCGGAAAGTCCATTAACCGCCAGCGTAAGAATCAGGGCGATGATATTCACCCATTGGCGTAGCGTATCCTTGTTCATGTTTTGTCCTCCCCTACAGTGGTCAAATTATACTTTTAGTGTGGTGTGTTCCCCTGAGCGCAGCATCAATTTTACATGAGCGCATGATTAATGTCTATGTTTTGAATAGTTTTTGTTATGATTTACTCAGGAAGGCGAGTAAATCCTGATTGAAAGCATCGGTTGCCTCATCCATTGGGATATGTCCGGTTTTGGGATAGGTAATCCAGATCGCGCCGGGGATTTCCTGCCGCAGCCGTTCGCCCACGCTGATCGGCACAATCTGATCTTCCTCACCCCACAGAATCAGAGTCGGGACATTGATCGTTGCCAGCACTTCCGGTTTCAGGCTGTCGAGGCTGTTTGCCATTATTTTGGCATAAGCCAATAATCCGCCTTCCCATCCTTCAATCCGCAGGCCGCGCGAACTCAGCACAAGGCGGTCTGCATCCGCATTAGATGGGTCATAGTATGCAGCGTTCAACAAGTTCTGAGCGAAATCCGAATTAATAAAGCGGCGAATGAGCGCCTGCGCTCCTGCACTGTCAGGATCGAGGTTCGCCAGCGCACTCATTCCCCCGAAAGGATTGCTGCCTTCGTTATTGGAGGCATCTTCAGCGCTAATGCCAATCGCCGCCGCCACGAGCACCAGTTTTTCCACCCGCTCCGGATAGAGTAAGGCCACATCCGCCGCGACAGGGCCGCCTGCGCTGTGCCCGACGACCACCGCTTTTTGAATATCCAGTGCGTCCATTAGCCCTACTGTAAGCGCTGCCTGCCCATCCAATGAATAATCCAATTTTGTACTTTTGTCGGACAGCCCAAAGGGTGGGCGATCAAAAGCAATGGCGTGATAACCTGCCTCCGCCAGCACATCAATCACATTTGTCCAATCGATAACCGACCCTAAAAAGCCGTGCAGCAGTAACACTGCCGGATCATCTGCCGAGCCGCGTTCGATGTAATAGACCGATGCGCCGTTCACATCGACAAATTTTCCATCGGCATCGGCAAGTTCCGCCGGAGTCGCAAATCCGGGTGTAGCTTCCGGTGTCACATCTTGCGCAGATGCGCTAAAAACATCTAGCGCCATCATACAGAACAATGTTAACAATAGGATTCGTTTCATCATGTACCTCTTTTGATAGGGGAGAAAATCTGGAACCTGCTGGATTTTAACGCTTCAGTATTAACACGCCGCTGCAAAATCAGCCAGAGGATAGTTTACGTGGCGTTCAGGTGTGTTGAGCATACGCCAGCAGGTTCTCGTTTTGTGGTTTCTAAGAACCTGCATTTGTGTACATCATCAAAGGGACGAACTGTTCTGATTAACCGCCGCGTAAACTGGCGCGAATCCCGGCGATTAAATCTGCCTTTTGGGTATCGGTCAGGTTTGCGTCGGAATGCATCGTCAGGTAAATTCTCGGCGGCATGGTTCCGCGTTCGATTTGTTCGATTAACTCATCGGATTCCATTTCCCCATGTCCGGTTGAGAAGTTCAGCTTGGCACGACCTTCGTTGACATCCTTGACCACCAGCCACGATACTGGCGCAATGTTCGAATACCACGGCCAGACGGTTTCGTTGGAATGGCAGTCATAACAAGCCTGACGCATCAACTGCTCGGTTTCCGGCGCATTCCATTTCATTTGATACGTAACCGGAGGATTGGTTCGTTCATAATTGGGAACCAGTTGCAGGCCAATCACACCCACGACCAGTATACCCACAACGCTCAAAATGATTTTCATATTCCGTGACACGATAAAATCTCCTTACTTGTTCAGGGTTTCACAATCTCAGTATAGAGATATTATGAACACGAGGAGAGTGGGCTTTGTCAGGGGTTCACGCCTGAGCTTCATCACCGTTGATGAGTATCAAACAACACTTCTCAGGAAATCGAAATTTCAGCCATCCCTAAAAGTCGCCTGAATACCCGCGTCAGATTTGCTTTTTCACTGTTGCTCAGTTGGCTTCCGGGTATATGGGCAGATAGATTGAGTTCGTTAAAAATTGTTGTGTGATCAGAGAAGGATTTCATTCAGAGGCGGCATACAGGCTCACCTCATTCAGGTAAGCCTGTGTGTCAGAATGTTGTGGGGAGACTGACAAAGGAGTGAGCGGATATATCTGTATCATCCTTTGCCTAAGCCGCTTGATTTGCTGTTGCTATCAAACGTTAGTGACGCTGCAAGTTACCGCCAGCAGTACCCCGGAAGAACCATCTTCAATCTGCATTTTTGCAGAGAGAAGAACTTCTCCTGGTTGGGTTTTGCCCGGCCAACTACCAGAGGTATCGGTTGAGCTAATTGAAATTGGAGGAGCGCTGCCGCTGCCACTCGTGGTTGTGCCGCTGAATATAACCACTGCCTGACCGGGCAGCGCAGTAACCCAGTTCCCACTCATGCTGAGCGCGCCTGTTGCTACCGTGTCAACTATTAGGCAGCTCGGTGAACCACTATTGCTTTTGCCGGATACACCAGACTCTGTTTCAGGCGGTGGGGGCAGGAGGGATGCATACTCTGAAGGAAGCTGCCAGGCGGCAAGGATGCCCCGGTTAAAACGTGCCATGTACCAGCCGCCAATCCAAGCCCAGTCGCTATCACATTTGCCTGCCATCGCGCCACCATCGTAGCACTCATTATCGGCTGGCGTACCGCACTCTGGCAAACCGCTTTTGTCATTCGGATCGTTCGTGCAGGTTTTGTTATCGTCCTGAGCGCGAAGGGCACCAAAACTCAATACAGACACCGACAAGATGAGTAGAAGGAAGATAATCCGTTTCATGATGTTTCTGACCTCTGGAAAGTGTGAATAATGATCAATAAAATCAATTGTAGATCATTGAGGCTTCTGTCAATGCTTAATGTTTGTTAATTTTAAATTAATTTTTCCAGCAGAAGCAGATGGGTCATTATCCCGTTTGGCTATGCTGAGGCCGGGGCACCATCATTGGGGATGCTAGGGTTTGTTGGGCGGTTCCGTCAATTGACTGCGTGGGTAGAAAATTATGCCCCGCGTCGCCGTTGACCAGTCCGGTAGTTCGTTCTCATGGCCGGAAATTTCAATATAAAAATTGAAGCCATAGCCACTATCGAAGATATACATACTGCGCGTTTTGTAGTTGTTGGCAGTAAACGCGGCGACATGCTCCCCGGACTGCTGACTGCCGATAATCAGTGCGAGGGCAATCAGGAGGCAAGTTCCAATTATCAGCGTCAGTGACAAATAAACAAAGGTTTTCACACTCACCCTTCGTCCAGAATTTGCCGAACGACAGTTTCCAAATCCAACGCCTTGCCGCGTTCAACCGCCGCCGCAAACTCGTCAGCCGGAAGCGCCGCTTTCAACGGTTCGAGATAGCGATCAATAAGTCGCTTGTCGCTGTCAATCGTGTAACGGAATTCGTGCGCAAAACTGAGGATTTCAACCGCGCGCTGTGGATTACCCCGGTTCCCAAATAATGCTCCCAATTGAATCAGATTCATGGCTTGCCAAACAGGGCTGTGGGACTCCGCCGCAATTCGCAAACTCTCCCGCAAATCCTGTTCGGCTTCTACAAGTTCACCTAATTCGCGTCTCGCCCAACCGCGCCTGTTCCTTGCAGTTACCTGTATAAACTTCGGCACACCCTCCCATCGTGTACGAGAAGCCAGATTTTCAAGGGCATCCTTTGCTCTTTGATAATCCCCCATTCTCAAAAACATATCAACCTGATTCCCGCTGTAGTGTCCCCAGAATGCGGGAATAGAATCAGCCTGGTCACGATATTGGAAAAGTTCTTCGCTCCAGCGCATGGCGGCCTCGTAATTGCCAGCGAAGTTTTCCAGGCGCACAAAGTGAGCCAACGCATCCACAATGTCGGCTGGATTACCCATCTGGCGACGCAGTGCCAGACATTCCTCAAGATGGGGTCTGGTTTCGTTGTATTCACCTAACGCTCCGCTGCTTGTAGCAAGCTGCGCGAGGGAATTGGCTACGCCGCGAATATCACCGACTTGCCGGTATATGGCGAGGGCTTCCTCATGACATCGCTTCGACTGCTCATATTCACCCAGCGCCCAGAAACCGCCTCCCAGCGCATTTAAGGCTTCAGCAATTCCAGTGCGATCACCAATATCCCGGTGGATAGCAAGGCTTTCTTCAAAATAGTGCTGGGCTTCGTGGTAGCTTGACATCGAATGGGCAACATTACCCAAACTAGTGAAGATATAAGCGGTCATGCGGCGGTTGCCCAAATCCTTGCTGATGACCAGCGCTTCCTCAAGCAGTCGTTTCGCCGCTTCATTTTCCTGTAGCTCATGGAGAATTTGACCGAGTTCCTGACGGTAAAGCGCCATAATGATCGGGACACCGAGGGCATCCACGCCGCTCATTTCCTGCTCGAACATCTGTCGCGCTTCGTGATAGCGCCCCGTCGCGAAGAGTCCCCACGCCATGCCCGAAATGGCGAAGTATACCCCCGGTTTATCATCCATCTCGCGCGACAGCGCCAGTTTTTCATCGCCATAGCGCTGTGCCTCGGCATAGCGTCCCTGCGCCCCGTGAGCGATGGCTAAACTGGCAAATGCGGCGGAAATATCGCCCCGTGAGCGATGGCTAAACTGGCAAATGCGGCGGAAATATCTGGTTTGCTGTTTATCTGCTGGAACAGAGGCAGAGCTTCTTCCGCCGTGCTTCGCATGAGATCGAAATCCCCGATTCGTCCGGCTACAAAGCCGTAGTAGAGGCGCAGGCGTGCATAGACGAATTTGGTTTGTAGGTCGTTGGCAGCACTCAAATGCTCCGCTGCCTCGCGAAAGCGATCCCTGATTTCCCTGAACTGCCCCATGTCTTCCGTCACCTGCTGCAACGGAGCAATCACTTTGTTAATCGAATCGAGATGGTGGCGCTCAACCGCCCAGTCCCATGCCGAGAGGATATTCTCCATCTCGACACTGATTTCCCCGATGGTCTGTTTTTGCACTGGGCTTAATAATCTGGATTCGCGGATAGCGAGAAAATCCATGTGATAGTGGCTGTGTGCATCGCGTGTGGCATCAGCAGCGCCCGACTTTTCCAACTGCTCTTCAGCATATTGGCGCAGCAGTTCGTGAATGTCATAGCGTCCGCTGCTGACATCCCGACGCAGCAGGGATTTGTTTACCAGTGCCATGAGGACACGCAGATTTGCTCCGGTAACAGCCTGCGCGGCCTCACGGGTGAAACCGCCGCGAAAAACCGATAATTTTTGGAACACCGCGCGTTCGTCCTGGGTCAGCAAATTCCAGGAATAGTCGAATACGGCTCGGATGCTGTGCTGGCGAGACGGAATATCACGCTGATTACTTTCCAGAAAATCGAGGCTTTTCTCAATTTCAGCCGCGATCTCTTCCAGCGAGAGCATCTCGACCCAGGCCGCCGCCAGCAAAATACCGAGCGGCATCCCTTCTACCAGACGGCAGATACGCGCGACATATTTCAGATCATCCGTTTTGAGATCAAAATCGGCACGCACCCGTTTGGCGCTCTGCATAAACAATTTCACTGCGCTGAATTCAAGTGCGTCTTCCGGTGTTTCCCAATCCGGGAAGTCCATGCCTTCCAGATTGAAAATCGTTTCCCCGCTCAGATTCAATCGTTCGCGCGAGGTTGCCAGTATCTTGACCCCCGGCGCTGTCGTCAAAATTTCGCTCACGCGGTCTGCACCTGCCAGAACATGCTCGAAGTTATCCATCAGCAGGAGGAGTTGTTTCTGGCGAAAGAAATCCAAAAGCTGCTGCCGGGGTTCTTCGCCAGCGCTAAACTGGAAATTGACCGCGTCCGCCACCGCCGTAACAATGCCATCCGGGGAGGAGAGCGGCGCAAGCGGGACAAAATAAGCGCCATTCTGAAAGCGCGTTGAGGTTGTACGGTTTCCGAACCCGATATTCAACATCTGCCCTGCCGCTTCCAGCGAAAGACGGGTCTTGCCCATACCACCCGGAGCAAGAATGGTAATCAGCCGAATCTGCGGATTTTTCAGCAGTTTGGTCAATTCTGCCAGTTCATGTTCCCGTCCCACGAAGGGTGTGGTTTGCGCAGGAAAATTATTCGGGCGCTGGGTGGTGGTCGGAGTAGGTGTATCGAACACTGAAGCAGGCTTTATGGATGGCAGCGGCTTCGTCGGCGTTGTCGCAGTGCCCTTGATGATCGATTCCAATTCTGCACCAATCAGACGAACCGAAGGAATTCGCGAGTCCCGGTTTTTTTCCAGCATCCGGTAGAGCAAATCGTTGAGTGCGTCGGAGATGTCCGGGCGAATGCTCTGCAAATCATCTGGCGTTTGCTGCAAAATGTTCATCATCATGGCGGCTGGCGAATCGCCGTCAAAGGGTCGCCGTCCAGCCAGTAATTCGTATAACACCACGCCGAATGCCCAAATGTCGCTGCGCTCGTCCAGTGGCAAACTCATACAGGCTTCCGGGCTGAGATAGGCGAATGTCCCGACCACAGCGCCGCTCTCGGTAATCACGGATGAATCGCCAAAATGGGCGATGCCAAAATCGGAGAGACGCGGCGTTCCATCTTCAGCCAGCAAAATATTGGCAGGCTTTAAATCGCGGTGGATGATATTCAGACGATGAGCGCGGGTGAGTGCGTCCGCCAGATCAAGCGCAATCGCCAGCGCCCGATTCAGCGGGAGGCCATTGGGATACCTTGCCAAGAGCGGGCGTAAATCGCCGCCGGGTATATATTCCATGATGAGAAAGTGCGCATCCGCATACTCAACCGCGTCAAGCAGTTTAACGATGTTAGGGTGATTGAGTTGGCGTAAGGCTTGTCCTTCGCGGACGAAGCGGGTAAGCATATCGGGATCATGGATTAGCAATTCCGTCTTAAGGGCTTTGACTGCGACGGTCTGCCCGGTTTGCCGGTCAAATCCCCGGAAAACGTCGCCCATCGCACCGGAGCCGATGGAATCATGAATTTCATAGCGATCATTGATGATGGTGGGTGGGGTCATGGAGGCACGATTCTCCTCGCTGGATATAAGGTGCAGTATCCCCTGCATCGGGCTATCCAGTGCATCCTCATCATTATAGATGCGCTTTACATCAATTGGAAACAGCAGTACAATGATCGTGAAATTCAGAACATTCACAATTTAGTGAACGTTCGTTGGACTGAGAAAAACCACCGGCTGAGTGCTATACTTGGCTTTACTTCCCGATGGATAATGTGAGGAGTAGTTCTTCAATGAGTAGCTGGAATATCATCAGCGACAAAGTGAACGCAGGCGAACGGCTGACCTATGATGAAGGTGTGTGGTTGTTCGAGCAGCGCGATGTGATTAAGATTGGCAAGCTGGCGCAGGTCGTCCGCCGCCGTCTGCATGGCGATAAAGTCTATTTCAACAAGAATCGCCACATCAACCCGACTAATGTCTGTGCTTTCCACTGCAATTTCTGCTCCTTCGCCCGTACCCGCGATGATGAAGATGGCGCGTATACCTTCATGCCCAATCAGATTCCCGATAAGGTTCGCGGGGCGGTGGCGGCTGGCGTGCGCGAATTCCATATCGTCGGCGGCTTGCACCCCGAACTTGGCTTCGAATATTATCTGGATGTGCTGGAAACGCTGAAAAAAGAATTTCCGCATATTCATCTCAAAGCCTTCACCGCCGTCGAAATCGATTACTTCGCCAAACTGACCAACATGTCGCATGAAGAAGTGCTGAAGGAACTGATTAAAGCTGGGCTGGATAGTATGCCCGGTGGTGGCGCGGAAATCTTCCATTGGGATGTGCGGAAGAAAATTTGCCCGGAAAAAGCCAATCAGGAACAGTGGATGGCGGTACATGACACGGCTCACAAGCTCGGTCTGAAGACCAACTGCACCATGCTCTATGGTCACATCGAAAAGCCGGAACATCGCGTGCATCATATGGTCGCGCTGCGTGAACAGCAGGACAAATCGGGCGGCTTCCAGACCTTTATCGCCCTGGCGTTTCACCCCGAAGAGAACAACCTCGGACGCAAGCTCAATCGCCAGTGGACAACCGGCGTGGATGACATCAAAACGCTGGCGATCAGCCGCCTGATGCTCGATAACATTTCCAACATCAAGGCGTATTGGGTCATGCTGACTCCGGCGCTGGCGCAGGTCGCGCTCAACTTCGGTGCGAATGACATGGACGGCACGATTATCGAAGAACATATCTATCAGGATGCAGGCGCGAAGCGCCAGGCCATGACGGTTGAGGAATTGAAAAACTTCATCCGTTCAGCAGGCTATACCCCTGTCGAACGCGATACCGTCTATAACGAACTGGAAGTGTTTGCCTAATAACAATCCATATGTAATGTAGGGGGGCGCTTTGTGAAGCGCCCTGACGAGCAAAATGTTCGAGAGGGTGGATATGGATGCAGAAACCAAAACACGCGTGACATTTGCGGAATACGCAGCACTGCCGGAGACAAACCAGATTGTCGAACTCATTGATGGAGAAATCGTCATGAATCCACCCGTAGACAAACATCAAAAAACCCTCTGGCAAATTGTGGTAACTTTGACACCATTGATGAGTAAAGGAGAAGCACGATTTGCCCCCACTGGCGTGCACTTTGATGATGTTAATAGTCCTGAACCCGATTTATTCTGGGTGAGTCCTGATAACCACCAGTGTTTTCTGGAAGAGCAAGGGCGGTTTTGGGTTGGCGCACCTGACCTGATTGTTGAAATCCTCTCACCTTCAACTGCTTCAGTAGATCGTGGGCACAAATTCGATCTCTACGAGAAATACGGGGTGGGCGAATACTGGCTGGTTGACCCAGAAGCGCGCTTCAGCGAAATTTATCGCCACACAAACGGTAAATTCGAGCGGCAGGGCGTGTTCAAGGCCGGACAATCCTTTACGTCAGCCGTCTTAGGTAGCGCGACTATCGAGACGAAAAGCTGGTTTGGCGAATAACCTCATCTTTAGGAGACTATGAACCCTACAGACTTCATAAAACGACTGCCAAAAGCTGAACTGCATCTCCATCTGGAAGGCGCGGTTCCCTGGGATATGGTGCGTGTCGGGGCGAGAAATGGCCTGCCGGAAAATCCTGATTGGTGGGCGGATGATTTCCGTTATGACGATTTCGGACATTTCGCGCGAACCATCAACCTCGGCAATCTGCACGTCTTCCAAACGATGGAAGGCTACCGTGAAACGGCACGGCGTGTATTTCAAGGACTAGCGGATCAGAACGCACGGTATGTCGAAACTTCGTTTGCGCCGGAACAGGCCATGAGAGCGGGTTTGTCGCCTGCCGAAGTCGCATCTGAAA
>JBGAGR010000281.1:0-10727 GCA_044226645.1 Aggregatilineales bacterium | reverse complement strand
TCGTGGGATGGTGGCGGCGATTATGGCGAATCCGCGTCCGGGTGATGCGATCATTCTGGATGCGCCGAACCAGGAAGAGGTATTTCGCTATTACTATCGGGGCGATGTGCCGATTTTCGCGCTACCGCCGGGATTGGGCGGAAACGATACCGAAACGCTGGCGGCTGTACAGGACGTGATCGCACATTACCAGCGGATTTTCGTGTTGTTCTGGGGCGAGGTCGAGCGCGACCCGAATCACATCGTCGAAAACACGCTGGATACAGAGACATTTCAGGCGGGAGAAGATGTGTGGTATGGCGATGTGCGCTTCGCGGTATATGCGCCGCCTGCTCAGATGCAAGCGCCGACCACAATCAACACCCGTTTTGGCGATCATATTTCGCTAGTGGATTATGCGCTGAACAGCGAGACATTCCATCCGGGCGATGTGCTGCAAACGGTTCTGGATTGGCGGACGGATACTTCACTGGCACGTGCGCCGTCGTACAAAATATTCCTGCAACTGCTGAACAGTGATGGTGTGCTGGTGGCACAGCGCGATGCTCTGCCGGTAAGTGGATCGCGTCCAACGGAAAGCTGGAATGTAGGTGAAATCATCACAGATCGGCAGGGATTGTCACTGCCAGCGGATTTACCAGCCGGGGATTATCAACTGATTGTGGGACTGTATGAAGCAGATAATCCGTCTATGCGGCTGCCTGTCGGGGAGAGTGATTATCTTGTGTTGGCGACAATCCATGTTCAGTAGGACTACGGGTGATTTCCCACAAAATTCGCTACCATTAATCAACTGCGTTTAATACACATATGAGTTTATCATGCTTCTTTTTCACAACGGCACTATTCATACGATTGACCCGAACATTCCCCGCGCGGAAGCGGTTCTGACAGGCGATGATGGACATATTCTGGCTGTCGGTTCACTGGCTGATGTCGGTGCGGCGGCGAAAGCGGGCACGAAGCGGGTTGATCTCGCTGGACGGACGCTGATTCCGGGTTTTAATGACGCGCATGTGCATATCTGGAAAATGGGCTTGCTGCTGACGATTCAGGTCACGGCGAATAAGGCTGTCGCGCCGGACATCGAAAGCATCATCGAGCGATTCCGTTCACGGGCGCAAACGCTGCCGCCGGGAACATGGATTACCGGACGTGGGTATAACGAGGCTGAACTGCCCGAACGCCGTCATCTGACGCGGCACGATCTCGATCTGGCGAGTCCGAATCATCCGATTGCTTTGACACGCACCTGTGGTCACATGATCGTCGCCAACACACGGGCGCTGGAACTGGCGGGAATCACACGCGATACGGCGAATCCTCCGGGCGGCGTGGTGGTGCGGGATGAGCATGGCGAACCAACCGGGTTGGTACAGGAAACGGCGATGGGGTTGATTACGCGGGTCATCCCGGAACCGAGCGAGGCTGAAATGACTGCCGCGATTCAGGCCGCGAACCAGCATCAGTTGAGCGTGGGCATCACCAGCGCGACTGATCCCCTGCTGACACCATTTCACCTGCGGATTTATCGCCAGATGGAGGCGAATGGTCAATTGGCGGTGCGGGTAAACGGCCTGCCGATTCGCCGTCCCGATGGTGGCACAGAAACGCTGCCGCTGCCGGAACACTTTTTGAGCGATTTCCTGCGCATCGACACGGTGAAATTCTTTGGCGATGGCGGATTGAGCGGGGCGACTGCCGCCATCAGCCAGCCGTATAGGATCACGAATGAACGCGGTGTGATGCGCTTCAGTGATGAGGAACTGACCGAATTAATGTGGGAGGCGCATGAGGCCGGATTCCGCATCGGCACACACGCGATTGGGGATGTCACGCTCGATCAGGTGATTGGCATTTATGAAGAACTGCACCGTCGCAAAGCCAACGGTCCTGCGCCACCGCATCGAGCATCTTGGCTTGCCAAGTGCAGAGCATTTGCGGCGCTGTAAGGCCATGAATGTGATCGCCGTACCGCAAACGGTGTTTATCCCGGCGCTAGGGGCAAGTTTCCGGCGGTATCTGCCAGATGTGTTTGTGCCGCGCTGTTATCCCATTCGCGCAATGCTCGACGCAGGGCTGACCGTCGCGCTGAGTTCAGATGCGCCGGTTGTGCCGGATGATAATCCGCTGCTGGGGATGAAAGGGGCGATTGATCGTCTTGATCCATTTGGGGAAGCGTTGGCTCCTGAGCAGGGCATCACGGCTGAAGAAGCGCTGTATGGATACACAATGGGCGGGGCAATCGCCAGCCGGGATGAGAATAATCGCGGCAGCATCACTCCCGGCAAGTGGGCTGATCTGGCGATTCTGAGCGCTGACCCGTTAAAAGCCTCGCCCGATGAACTTTTGAGCATCCAGGTTGACCAGACTTATGTCGGTGGAAAGCTGGTTTTTGAGCATTAGGCCAAAGGTCGGATAGGAAAACCCGCCAAAAGTGGGGGGCTATAGTCAGGATCTTCGTGAGAAAATAAATATAGTGAGTTTCGTTTTTCGCACCACACTGCAAGGCTGTTTGTAACAGTTTGCATACAAACGAAAACTCTCTGAATTTTACTCTCGTACTATTTCACAGAAGCAGAGTGTGGGTTATGCTGAAGATAGTAAACCTTAAGCATTCTGTGCGGCAATCTGCACTACGCTAAAGACAGTGCAGCTAGTTGGGGAACAATAAAGACCATGAATAAACACAATAAGACAACCGACGGCTCCTTTATTCTCGTTGTAGAAGCCCACGCCAAACTGCTTCGCAACATCGCCTTCCTGCTCCAGGTCAACGGCAACCATGTCCTGACCGCCAGCAGCATGACTGAAGCCAAGCAGCTCCTCGGAGAGCAGAAACCCGACTTAATCCTCGCAGATGTCGATATGGCAAATGGTTACGAATTTCTGAGTATCGTGCGCGCTGACCGCCGCAATGCTGCCGTACCATTGATCGCTATCTCGCAAAAATACGAACTGCATGATCTGATGCACGCGATGGATCTGGGCGCGACTGATTACCTGCCCAAGCCGTTCGATGCTTATGATCTGGTCAATGTCGTGCGGGACAATCTGGCTTACCTGAATAATCATCGCAAAGCCAGCTAGAAATCTATTGCCTTCTTGATTGGATTTTACATTTTAAGGCTTTAGCCTGCGAGAAAGCCATGCGGTTTGAACCACAGTGGATGAAAGTGCTTTTCGACTTTAGCCTGCGGTCTGTGTGGGTCAGTTGTGCATTTGGATAAGTGATTGGACACCAGACCGCATTGTAGTTATACTTTCACTATGTTGAGCAAGCGAAATTCGCGCCAACATAAATCAGTTAATAGGGCGGGACGCGCCCTTGTCGCCTAACGTAACCCCTCTGCTCCTGTCAGTAACAGGTGTAAGGGCAAGCGTGCGGCAGAAGCTACACGACTTTAGCCGTAGTAGAGCGTCACAGGGGCGCACTTTTTATCGTGCGCCTCTCGCTTATTAACCCTCCTTTTCCGCTGAAAGCCCATACATGAGAGGCAGGGATGGTATATGTTCCGGCGGGATCATCCGCCCGCCGTCTGTTTCGCGCATACCATTGAAAATTTTCGCGCCATTCATATAGGGGTACTCATTGAAGGCTGTCAAAATCAGCCCTGCATGAACCAACCCTGTCAGAATTTCGCTGATGCTCCAGACAAATTCATGACTACGATGCGGATTTTTGAAATCCTTCACGCCTTCCAGATAGCCAGATGGGGTTAAGGCTTCGCCCGACATGGCTACATAATCGCCCACACCGGACTCGAAGGTGATGCCTTTGGAATCGAAATAGGAGTAGGTGAAATTCCAGTCCCATTCCATCGTCATGACAAAGGGATGAAATTCCACCAGCACGAGTTTCCCACCCGGCTTAAGGATACTGGCGACTCCTTTCGCCCATCCAGCAATATCGGTCAGCCAATTGATGGCTCCGTAGCTGGAAAAGGCTATATCAAACTCCTCGCCCTTCGCCGCGCTTTCCGCCATCCAGTCGAAAACATCGGCGCGATGGAAGGCCGCCGGGATGCCGGAGTCAGCCGACAGCTTGCACGCAAAATCAATGGCTGTATCGCTGATGTCCACGCCCGTCACGTCCGCGCCAAAACGCGCCAGACTGAGCGTATCTTGTCCGGCGTTGCATTGCAGATGAACCAGCTTTTTCCCGGCGATGTTCCCTAACAATTCGAGTTCTTCCGGGTAAACGGTGCTGCCACCATTTCTGAAAAAGCCAGCCTGATCGGCTTTATGACTATTATGGGCTTCTGTCGCCGCATTCCAGGCGATGCGATTCTCTTCGTGCATATCCTTACGTAACATGTGCTTACTCCTATTCAATTATTCGTGAGTCGTCCAGTTGCAGTCAGGTATTCGGAATAGCCACCGGGATAGGTGCTGAGATTTCCATCGTCCAGTTCCACCACGCGGTCTACAATCCGATCCAGAAAATAACGGTCATGGGAAATGGTGAAAATTGCGCCTTCGAAATCCTGCAAGGCATTTTCCAGCACTTCCACCGATGGAATATCGAGGTTGTTGGTCGGTTCGTCCAGCAGCAGCAGATTCGGATTTTGCAGCATGAGGCAGGCCAGTTGTAAACGGCTGCGTTCTCCGCCGCTAAAGCCAGCAATCGGCAGACGTAACTGTTCGTACTTAAACAGAAACTTCAGCAGAAAAGCAACTGCATTCCCTTCGGACATCGGCTTGACATCGCGCACGAGTTCGAGCGGGGAACGATGCATCCAATCTGATAAGGTCTGATGCTCCTGCGAGTAATAACCAACCCGACAGCTTGGCCCGATTTTGACCTCGCCGTCCAGCGGTTGTAATTCGCCCAGAATCAACTTGAACAACACCGATTTACCCGCGCCGTTTGGCCCGATTAAGCCGACCCGCTCGCCATGCCGCACCAGCAGGTTGATGTCCATGAACAGCAGATCGTCATCAAAGCCCATCGTCAACGACTTGGTTTCCAGCGCTTTGTTACTGCCGCGTCCGCCTTCTAATTGCAAATCCATGCGGCGCTTTTCCACCACGCGCTCGATCATCTCGCCATTTTCTTCCATGCGTTCGAGCATCCGGCGGCGGCTACGTGCCTGCCGCGCATGACGTTCGCCCAAATCTAATTTGGCCTTGACCTCCGATTCGTGGATGAAGGCTTCAATCTGGGTGATGCGTTTTTGCTGGGCGACATACATCTGCTGCTGACGCTGGCGGCGCAGTTCAAGTTCGGTGGCATATTCCGAATAATTGCCCTTAAACAGAGTCAATTTGCCGCCGTCCAGTTCCGCGATGTGGGTGACACTTTCATCCAACAGATAGCGATCATGCGAGACAATGATGACTGTACCGGGATAGGCGCGGATGAAACCTTCCAGATGGCGCTTGGCCTCCAAATCCAGATGATTATCCGGTTCGTCGAGTAAAAGCACCTGCGGCGATTCGACGGCTAAACGCGCCAACCGCACCAACTTTTTCTCGCCGCCGCTGAGGGTTTCAGTAGGCAGGTCGTAATCATCGGGGGTGAAGCCCAGCCGCGCCAGCAGTTCTTTCACGCGCGATTCATGCTTCAGGCCACCTAACTTCTCGAACTGTTCGATGGCTTTTTCCTGTCGTGCCAATGCGCGTTCGAGTTTTGCGCCGTCTTCATAGACGGATGGATCAGCCAGCGATTTTTCGATCCGGCTGAGTTCTTCTTCTACAGCGGCTAATTCAGGCGGCAGCGCCAGCGCTTCCTGCCAGAGTGTCTGCCCATCCGTGAGCGTTACTTCCTGCGGTAGGTAGCCGATGCGAACGCCGCGCATCATGCCAACAGAACCGCTGTCCGGCTGATATTCCCCGGCAATGGCTTTTAACAAACTAGACTTGCCCACCCCGTTGGGGCCGACCAGACCCACGCGGTCACGGTCGCCAATCGCCCAGCTTAAGTCAGAGAAAATTTCTCTCCCGGCGTGGTTGATACTGATACGGTCAATATGGATGATGTGCATGGCTTCCTCCGGCTACTCATCAAATTCCTCAAAACAGGCGAAAAACAGAATCAAAAACGGCCATAGTTGCGCACTATGGCCGTTTGATAGAAATTTTTAGATCAAATGTTCACGGTCACAAGGCGCGTTTAACTAAGGTCGCGCCGATGAAACCTGCCTGCATGGATCGTGAGATCGTGGTAAAAACGCTAAAGTAAATCATAACGAGTATTGTAGCAGGTTTTTCAATGCTGATACAAGTAGAAATTTCACCAGGACATTGCCTGACCGGAAAAAATCTGATCGAGGATAAGCTTTTCGCGCTGCTGGATGGTATCAACAAAGAACTTTACATCGCGAATCTGCTTAAAAGCAGCGTAGCCGCGTTCCAGAAAATCATACAATTCAACCCACCCTGCCTGATGGGCTGGCCTTCGTAACATCTTCAAGGCTGCGCCCACAATGATGAGACGAGCGCCTTTCCCCACCTGCTCCACCACTTTAGTGATCAAATCAATCTGATACACGCGCTCGGCATAGTTGTCACACAACCGGTAGCCTTCAGCATAGAGTTCTGGCGTGATGGTGTCTGTAACGCCGAGTTTATCCACCAATACACGCACAAGTTGGTCGTCGAGTTTGTCGCTCAGGGTGTTAAGCTCGATGGTATCGGTCAAGAGCTGCAACATGTGAGCAGGTACAACGCGTGACAAGAAAGAGTGAATACGCTCAACATCGTGATTACGCTGGCTGAAATCCTGAGGGGCATAAATGTCGCTCAGAAAAAAAAGGCAGGCTTGACGATAATGCTGGTCATTCAGTAAATCGGCATAGGTTCGCGCCAGCCGATCCGATTGCCAGGTGCGGAGCAGCGCGAGATGCGGGTCTAATCCACGTTCGCTTACAGGCTGATGTTTCAATTCCTCGTTGGTTTGCAGGTCGCGCAAGAGCTGGGCTGCACTGGGGGGTTTAGGGGTGTCATTCATAAACTGGTCATGGATACTTCCCTGCTTAATAAGTTTGCCCTAATTATACCCCCGAAATGCTTCATCCCTCGATTGATTATCATTCGGTACATTGGGAGACAGAAAATGAACGGCTTCACAGGCATTTTTCCGGTGAAGCCGTTCATACGTTAAGTAAACAGCGGATCGAGGTCTTTGGATTCTTCGATAAGCTGTGCCTGTTCGTCAGCGCTCATGGGCTGGAAACGGTCAGCCGCATCCAGAATCATGGGTAATAGGCGGGGGTCTGCCGCGCTGGGAATACCTGTCACGCCGGGTTGTGAAAGGGCGAAACGAACACCCCGATCAATGGCGGCCTGCTCATCATAGGGCTGATACCAGGTGTTGTAATTGTGCTGCTGTTCACCCCATGCGCCTTTGGTGATGGACTTGATAATCATCACGCCGACATCCCGTTCAGCGCACATTTTCAGCAGACGTTCAGCATCGCGGCGATAATTCGGGTCAGCATACAAACGCGGGTGAACCGGGAACATCACGGTATCAAAGTCGAAACGTTCCAGTGCGGCGGCATGAACGGCTGGCGCTTGTAATCCATGTGCCGTTATACCGATAAAACGGATGATGCCCTTTTCCCGCGCTTCCTGAAAAGTCTCAATCGCGCCGCCGGGAGCCAACGCCTTATCGAGTTCTTCGAAGGAAACCACCGCATGAAGCTGGTAGAGATCAATGTGATCGGTTCGCAGGCGCTTGAGCGAACGCTGAAGTTCACTCCATGAATCGGCACGGGTGCGCTGCTCCGTTTTGGTCGAAAGAAAAAATTGGTCACGGCGACTTTCCAGCCAGGGGCCAACCCGTTCTTCCGCCTGATTGTACGAAGCGGCTACATCAATGTGATTGATGCCACGTGCTGTAGCTAAATCGAGGCTCTCGTTCGCGACTTGCTGACTGGTTTCCCAGAATGCCGCAGCACCCAGAATAACAACACTGTCGATTTGTCCGGTACGGCCTAAAGGACGTTTTTGCATAATCATGTCCCTCATTTAAAGCAACTATTTTAGCCTTATTGTACGCCAAATACGCCGCACAGGAGATAAGTTCGCTCTAATCCCGCACTTTCGCTATAATACAAACTTGTAAGCTAACCAATCGCAAACCTTGAATACGATAAGGGTGACGGTTTATGTCTGACCGCCCAGTAAAACCAATCCAACCAAACCCCGATGACCCCCGCTCTGAGGGAAACTGGCACGCGCCATCCTCACCCGGTATCTGGCATCCAAAGGTGATCTCCGATAAGCAGCCCACCCGTGTACCAGCGCTGCCGAAAGATAAAACGGGCACGCCACAAACGGAAGGCGGCTGGCATCTGCCGCGTCCAGCGGACACCACTTATACGACACAGGATATTGTTGAGATCACGCCGGAGCGCATGGAAACGATTGCCTCACGCCCAGAGGACATCGTACTGAGCTTCGCCGTTCCGGAAGAAGAAACTGAGCCTGCTGAACCAGCTGTTGCTGAACCGCTCAAACCGGGAATCGAGGAGACAGAAGCGGAAACCAAGCCCAGCGAACCTGCTGAAGAAGGTGTACTGGATTCAGCCAGTTTACTGGAATTGGAACGCACCGCCTCCGGTGCAACACCCGCAGTCGAAGATTCAAGCGAGGCGGATGAAGATGATGAGGCGTTCAGCATGAGCGAACTCATCGCCCTCTCCAGTCTGGTGGAACAAAATCCACAGTCGGAGATTGTGCCAAAGGCGAGTATAGGCGGCACCTCACAGCCCGTGAATGTATCGGATCTCTCCCCGGCTGAACGCATCGCCATGCAGGCCAGCGGAGAACAGCTTGCCACCGAAGACAGCCAGCAGCTTTCGCAAACTGGCGCAGATGACCCGGCAGCCTATGCCCGCCGCCAATTGGAAAGTCTGGGTGCTACAGGCGGAACCTCCGCCGCACCCCCTGCGAGCGCAGCCCCGGTACAATCGGAAGATGACCCGGCAGCCTATGCCCGCCGCCAATTGGAACAACTGGGACTGAGCGGAAATCAACCCGCAGCGCAGGTACAACCGCAGCCCGCTCCTTCTGTCTCGCTGTCACCGCAGCAGCAGGAACTTGCTAACAAATTCCGCGATACCGAAAATCAGGTGCGGACACTGCGATCTGCTTATCAAAGTGGTCAGCTTAACCGCGATCAACTTCAGGAACAGCTTAAGCGGCTGATGATTCTGGATGAAAACAACAATTGGTGGATGATGGGTGTTGAAAGCGATAACTGGTATCGCTTTGAAAACAACACCTGGGTACTGGATCAACCGCCTTATAGCGGTGGAAGACGACAGACTCCTCCAACCGTGACCTCAGCATTCGACCAACCGGTTGGTGGATCACTCTCCTATTTCCCCAGCCAACAGATGCCGGCACAGCCGAACGATCAGACTCAGATGACGTTTGGAACGCCTGTCAACACCGGTGGTTTCGGCATTGCTGATGAGTTGAACCTGCCACGCGCAGATACGCCTATTGATGATCCTGAACGTACTGTAGTCGGGGATGCTGGCGCGTACCTCCCGCCGGTACAACCCTGGGCAGCCAACACCGTTCAGAATACAGGCCGTGTTTCAGCAGACACGGTGGTCAACCCAAGTGTTGGCGGCTTTGACCAACCGGTGCAGGAGGCTATCCCGGCGGCCTATGAGCAGTATGCCGATGCAGCACCTGACTATTCATTGGAAGCCGCAGCAGCAACCCCTACTTTTGAGGAAATCGCCCAACGGCAGCGGCAGCAAACTGTCCGTACAATTTTGACTATTGCTGCGGTGGGCATCGGTGGCATTATTTTGCTGTTCGCCTGTGGCATCGGCTATCTGGTTACCCAGTACAATAGCCTCGCAGGTGAATATCAGACCCAGATTGCCGCGCTGGCAAATTACCAACCCCAGTTCCAGACCTCTCGTATTCTGGATGTGAACGGTGCTACCATTGCTGAACTGAACAGTCAGGATGGCGGCTCGCGCACGACAGTTCCAATCAGCAAGATTTCTCCGTTCATGATTCATGCCATCATCTCATTGGAAAATGAGCGCTATTACGAAGACCCTGGTTGGGACTGGATCGCGATTGGACGCGCATTTATCCAGAATTTGAGCGCGGGCGCAATTGAATCCGGCGCGAGTACCATTACGCAGCAAATCGCTGAACAGTTGATTTTGAAGCAGTCCACCAACACGGCTGATCTCAAGCTGCGCGAAATCATCATCGCGTCACAAATTGCCCAGCAGTATGACAAGAATTTCATCCTGCAACTGTATCTGAATGAGGTATATTTCGGCAATCAGGCCTACGGGGTCGAAGCGGCATCGCAGTTCTACTTCGGTCATAGTGCTGAAAATCTGAATTTACCGGAAGCCGCGATGCTGGCGGGGATGATTGCGTCGCCCGTCCAGTACAACCCGGTACGTACCAGCAATGATAACCTGACGACCTACAATGACCGCCGCAAGCTGACGTTCGATCGATTAGATTATGTCGTTCAACGGATGCAGCAGGTGGGCTGTCTGCAATTCCAGCACGCGCCCTATCTCAACCAGCCCTTCTGCGTGGATGCGGGTGTGGTAAAACAGGCAACCGTACAGAAAGCTCAGGTGGTCGCCGCGACCTTTGAACCGCGCGAAGTACAGTTCAAATATCCACACTTTGTCGAGTTTGTGCGAGCAGCCATTGAGCGAGATTTCGGTTCGGGCGAAATGTTCCGGCGAGGTTTCGTCATCAAGACCACGCTGAATCCAAATGTG
>JBGAGR010000280.1:0-9722 GCA_044226645.1 Aggregatilineales bacterium | reverse complement strand
TCTACATTCATGATCCCGGCTGCATCGAGTCTTTCCCGCGCTACGGCAAGCATTCCGGGAGAAATATCAACGCCCTGAACGATATTTGTCTTATCGACCTTTGCGGCTATCTCGGCCAACGCAAGTCCCGGCCCTACCGCCACCTCTACTATCTTTTCATCTGGACGAATTGCGGCTTTCTCAATTGCGCGCAGGTGATTAGGAAATTCAAGTGGGGCGACTGTTTTGCTGTAGATTCGACTCCGGCGGCTGTAAATTCCACGAACGTCATTGAGGGAATAGTTTCCTGCTTCGATCATCTCAGATTACTCCATCTACACATGCTATAATGAGCAGCATACAAGTTGAAGTAAACTTCAAGTCAAGAGGCATTTTATGATTACGATTGGCGAGGTTGCCCAACGTGCTCATGTTGAAACTTCCACCATACGATACTATGAAAGAATCGGCTTGCTGCCTCGTCCTGAGCGGGTTAATGGTCGTCGTGTGTATCAAGAGACGGTACTGAAACGGTTGGCACTCATAAAAGCGACCAAAGCGGCTGGCTTCACTATTGTTGAGATTCAGACGCTCATCACTACCTGGGAGGCTGAAGGACGATCGCCGACAGATTGGCGTAATTTCGTCGAGCGCAAATTGGCTGAAACTGAGGCGATTATTCAACAGGCACGACAAATGCAGGAAATCCTCAATTCTGCGCTGGCCTGTGGCTGCTGGGATGACATCATGATGTCACTCGATTCATTTATTGAAACAACCACCCTACCTGCTTCGCAAAAGCTGTGACCGTTCACTCGAATCACAGGGAACGATTTGACAAAGCTTACGAAGCATGTTATTTGTCCAGCTAAATCATACTTGGGAGCGCTCCCACACACAGGTTATTTATTACCATGCGTTACGGCTATTTTGACGACGTGCGCCGCGAGTACGTCATTACACGACCCGACACCCCTCTGCCCTGGTTGAATTATCTAGGCTGCGAGGACTATTTTGGAATCATCTCGAACACAGCAGGCGGTTATTCATTTTATAAGGATGCCCGACTGCGGCGTTTAACCCGCTACCGTTACAACAATGTCCCGCTGGACACCGGTGGACGCTATATCTACCTGCGGGATAACGCGACGGGCGATTACTGGTCGCCTTCATGGCAGCCGACGCGCCGCACACTGGACGAATATACCTGCCAGCATGGTCTGGGTTACAGCATCGTCAGTTCGACGTACAAAGGCATCCACGCCAGCACGCGCTATTTTGTACCACTGGGTGAAAATCTGGAAAGCTGGCAGCTCACGCTCATGAACCAACGCAGTGAAGCCACCGAGGTTTCTGCTTTTTCGCTGGTGGAGTTCTGTCTGTGGGACGCGAACGATGACGCAACCAATTACCAGCGCAACTTCAGCATCGGACAGGTCGAGATTGAAGACGGCGTGATTTACCACAAGACCGAGTACCGCGAACGGCGTGATCATTTCGCTTATTTCGCCTGCTCGGAACCACTGGCGGGATACGATACCCAGCGTAAGGACTTCTTAGGGGATTATCGCGGTTTTGACGCACCGCTGGCAGTGGAACGGGGCGAATCCACTAACACAGAGGCTCATGGATGGTCACCGATTGGTTCACATCACGTAAAAGTGACCCTGCAACCGGGTGAATCACGCACAATCAATTTTGTGCTGGGCTATCAGGAAAATCCGCGCGACGATAAATTCGATCCGCCGGGATCGCAGATCGTCAATAAGAAACGCGCCAAGCCAACTATCGCGAAGTATCTCGATTCGACAGCGATTGAGACTGCCTTTAACGCACTATGCGAGTATTGGAGCGGTCTGCTCGCGATTTATCAGGTCGAAACACCGGACGAGCACACCAACCGCATGGTCAACATCTGGAATGCCTATCAAAACATGGTGACGTTCAATATGTCGCGCTCGGCTTCCGGCTTCGAAACGGGTATCGGGCGTGGGATGGGCTTCCGCGACTCGAATCAGGATTTGCTGGGTTTCGTGCATATGATCCCGGAACGGGCACGGGAACGGATTCTGGATATTGCGGCGACCCAATTGGAGACGGGCGGCGCGTATCATCAATATCAACCGCTGACCAAGCGTGGGAATAATGCAGTAGGCGGAAATTTTAATGATGACCCGCTGTGGCTGATTCTGGGCGTGGTGGCCTATCTGAAGGAAAGCGGCGATTGGAGTATTCTGGATGTGCCCGTGCCCTATGACAATGCGCCGGGTTCGGAAACGCCGCTCTACGAACATCTCCAGCGCAGTCTGCAATATACACTTGACCGGATTGGGCAGCACGATCTGCCGCTGATTGGACGGGCGGATTGGAATGACTGCCTGAATCTGAACACATTTTCCGCTGAACCGGGCGAGTCCTTCCAAACGACGACCAATATGGATGGCAAAGTGGCGGAGTCGGTATTCATCGCGGGGTTATTCGTGCTGGCGGCTCAGGAGATGTCAGCGCTGGCGAAAGCGCGTGGTCTGGACGACGAAAGCAGTCGTTATGCCGAATCAGCTGTACAAATGGAAAAGGCTGTGCGGGAAAATGGCTGGGATGGCGAATGGTTTCTACGGGCCTACGATCATTTCGGCGCGAAAATCGGCTCATCGAGCTGCGCTGAGGGACAGATTTTCATCGAGCCGCAGGGCATGTGCATCATGGCGGGAATCGGTTTACAGGATGATCTCGCCAAACGCGCACTGGCATCGGTACGCGAACGGCTGGCGACTCCACACGGGATTATTTTGCAACAGCCTGCCTATTCACAGTATTACCTGAATCTGGGCGAGATTTCGTCGTATCCGCCGGGTTATAAAGAGAACGCCGGGATTTTCTGTCACACCAATCCCTGGATTATGATCGCGGAGGCGATGGCGGGAAATGGTGACGGGGCACACGATTATTACACGCGCATCAATCCCTCGGCGCGGGAGAACATCAGCGAACTGCATTCATGCGAGCCGTATGTCTACGCGCAGATGATCGCGGGACGGGATGCGGCGACACATGGCGAGGCGAAAAATTCATGGCTGAGTGGAACTGCCGCCTGGAATTATGTCGCCGTTACGCAGTGGATTCTGGGCATTCGTCCGGCGCTGAACGGGCTAGAAGTCGCCCCGGTGATTCCGCAGTCGTGGACGGGATTCAAGGCAACGCGAACGTTTCGCGGTGTAAGCTACGAAATCAGCGTGACGCGCAAGGGCAGCGGCAATAATGTGTCCCTGGTGGTGGATGGAGTGGCGCAGTCCGGCACCGTGATTCCACTGGTTGAAGGCAAGCAATCCCGACAGGTGGAAGTCAGCATTGGGTAGAAATCGCGTATCGATTGGGGATAGGTTGTAGTTTTCCGCCGGGGGTTGAAAACCACCCGGCTAGATGGTGCGGCGGGAAGTGGTCTAAAGACCACTCTGACCCGCCTCAAACCCTCCCAATAAACCATCGTCTGCACCACCAGACCGATAGTTATTGATTTGCTGCATTTCCCCCCCACAGCTAAGCTACATTACCCTCGAAACTCATATACGCCTTTAGACTTTTTGTTGTTTCAACGTATATAGCGGTTTCATCTGATTCTCTGATACCATCCAAAGCCTAGCAATTTGATTTTCCCATGATTTTTTCGGATACTGCTTAATCATAATGAGTAGTAGATGACCAAATGAGATTCGACGGGTCAAGCAATGGGCTAAAGCCCGTTGTCTATCCAGCAAAACCAGATTGGTGGTCTACAAGATCAATTCACTTCATATCAAAATAGCTTTCTGCTGCCTGCACGGAGATTACTTTAATGGTACAAAACCCTTCCACGCGCACACGCCTGCTGTATGTCCTGTTTGCAGCCCAAAGCCTGTTTTCCGCCGGACAGATCGCCGTTTTTACCTTAACGGCAATTATGGCAACGCGGCTGAGTGGGACAGAAAGCGCGGCGGGTTTGCCTTCTTCATCGATGACTTTCGCGCAGGCGTTTGCGGCTTTTCCGCTGGCAATCCTGATGGGACGATTTGGGCGGCGGTACGGACTGACATTTGGTTACATCTCCGGCATGATTGGCGGATTGGTTGGGGTTCTGGCAGTCATTCAAGGCGCTTTTCCGCTGCTGATTCTGAGTGCTGTCCTGATGGGCATCGGACGGGCAGGCAGCGATCAGGGCAGATTTGCAGCTGGAGAGATGTTTCCGACAGAGGAACGCGCGCGGATGATCGGGCGGTTGGTATTCGCCAGCACGCTTGGCGCGGTTTTCGGGCCGCTGATGGCGAGTCCGAGCGGGAAACTGATGGAAGCGCTCGGACTCAATAAGGATGCTGGTGTATGGGCAATCATGCTGGTCTTTTCAGGACTGGCAGCGATTCTTATTGGTACACTGCTGCGTCCCGACCCAACCCATTTTGCCAAAATTATCGCTACCGCTGAGGAAAAAACCACTGAAGAAATGGCAAAGGCTCCTGTGCGTCCGCTGCGCCAGCTTCTGCGCCTGCCGACTGTGCAGCTTGCGATTCTGGCGATGCTCGTCAGTCAGACGGTGATGGTGGTGCTGATGGTGATGACACCGCTCGACATGGATCATCACCATCACGGTCAGGATGCTATCTCGATGGTGATTTCGATGCATACGCTGGGCATGTTTGGATTTTCGGCACTGACGGGCTACCTGATTGATCGCTTCGGGCGGATTCCCATGCTGGTGGTTGGAGGACTGACCTTGATTGCATCGGCCTTATTGGCTCCGGTTGCAGGCAACCAATATGCACTCGCCGTAGCGCTGTTTCTATTGGGGCTGGGCTGGAATTTCGGTTATGTAGGCGGATCGTCGCTGCTGGCAGATGCTCTTTCAGGGGCAGAACGTACCCGTGTGCAGGGGGTCAATGACTCACTGGTCTTTTTAGTCGCTGGATTCGGCAGTCTGAGTTCGGGGCCGCTATATGCTGCCGGGGGCTTTTTCGCCATCAGCATGGGCGGTCTGGCGCTGACGTTGCTGCTGCTGGTGTCAATTTATGGGCTGACCCGTCCGCGCATGAATCCCCAAGTTATATAGCTATTCGTCGATGACGCTGCTGTGCGACAGGTCGAAGCCAGAATTGGTTAATGCATCCAATTTTGAAGATGGAAAAGGGCATTAATGAGCGCCCTTTTCTTTCCCGAAATACGTGATTTAAGGCGGACACGATGTATCGTGTCCCTACAAAATACAGCTAACGATCAAAATATTTTTCGATGTAGCTGACGACATCGCGGAAGGAAATGATACTGATGGCGCGTCCGTGTTCGTCCACGATGGGCACATGGCGATAACGATGGATGGACATCAGGTGCAAGGCATGGGCTATCGGTACATCCGCACGGAGGGTATCCGGGTCGGGAGTCATGAAATCCGCGACGGTATAGACTTCCAAATCCTGAACCTGCGTCGCTACCTTGAACAGTACATCGCGCTCGGTGAAAATGCCGACGGGTTTGCGGTCTGAATCAACGACCAGCAGCGCTCCGATATTCGATTCCTGCATGATGTTGATGGCTTCGGCAAGGGAAGTATCCGGCGCGAGGGTCATGAGCGGACGACCATGATGCAGATTGGCAATCGGGTCTTTCGCCAGCCCTTCATGCATATCGGACTGCGCCGCTTTCATCTCGTCGGTCATGTCCTTTTGCATGTCATCAATATAGGCTTCGTCTATCCCGGCGACAGCGATCATTTCTGAAGTGTCGGTGGTGCGAATCGGCTCATCTTCTGCCAAAACTGTCCAGGTATAGTCGTTCTGATAGAGGGCGCGTAAATCGGCAGCATTCTTTTGCTGCGAAACATGAATCTGCTCCATCAATTGCGCTTCATAGGTCGGTTTTTCGACGGCATAAATCACACCAAAGGGAACGGGGAAATTGGGATAATCCATCTGGGTGAGCATATAGGCCATTTGACGGTCACTCTGGTCATGCACCAGCAAATCAGACTCGCTATAACCTTCGCCCAGTGTGACGACTTCGGGATGCAGCCCACGCAGACGGATGCCCATGTCGCTATTTTTGCCGAAGACCATCGGCTTGCCATGTTCGAGGAATAACACGCGGTCATCCTGGGTTGATTTATCAGACACATGCTCCCACGCACCATCGTTGAAAATGACGCAGTTCTGGAAGATTTCGACAAAGGATGTGCCTTTGTGAGCAGCGGCGGCTTTCAGCGTCGCGTCGATGTGCTTGGTATGGGTGTCCATCGTCCGGGCGATAAAAGTGGCTTCCGCGCCAAGCGTAACTGAGAGCGGATTGAAAGATTGCTCGATGCTGCCCATCGGGGAGGATTTGGTTTTATGGCCAGGGAGTGATGTGGGCGAATACTGCCCTTTCGTCAAGCCATAGATGCGGTTGTTGAACAGCAGCACATTAATGTCGAAGTTACGGCGGCAGAGATGCAGCAGATGATTTCCACCAATGCTCAGACCATCGCCGTCGCCCGTCACAATCCACACGCTGAGTTCAGGTCGCGCGGATTTCAAGCCGCTGGCAAGGGTCGGTGCGCGTCCGTGAATGCTATGGATGCCATAGGTGTTCATGTAGTAGGGGAAACGACTGGAACATCCGATGCCGGAAATAAAGACAATATCCTCTTTGCGGATACCCAATTCCGGCAGCACTTTTTGCACCCCCGCCAGAATGGCATAATCGCCACAGCCAGGGCACCAGCGCACCGTTTGATCGGAGACAAAATCCTTGCGGGTATAAATCGGGATATTTTCAACAGGAATATCGCTCATTTTTCAGTCCTCAGTCGTCGGTCTAAAGTCTTTTTTTATTGGGCAAAACATTTATTCAAAGCGGACACGATGTATCGTGTCCCTACGCCATCGTCACGACAACTTTGCCCATCGCTTTCCGCTGCATGAGTGTTTTGAGTGCCTGTGCGCCCTGTTCGAGTGGGAAGGTGTGCGAGATATGCGGCTTGAGTTTGCCTTCAGCGTACCAGCCGAGCAGGGTTGTGAGTGAATCACTCAATATTTTCGGATTCGTGAAAGAATATGCACCCCAATAAACGCCCATCACAGCGCAATTTTTCACGAGTGTCAGATTCACGGGAAGCTGCGGAATCGTGCCGCTGGCGAATCCAATCACCAGATAGCGTCCTTCCCAAGCCATCGAACGCAGGGACGGGTCGAATAATTCGCCGCCTACTGGGTCGTAGACGACATTCACGCCCTTGCCACCCGTGATGGATTTTATAGAGTCACGCAAGGGTTCCTTGCTGTAGTCGATGGTGAAATCCGCGCCATACTGCTTGGTCAATTCGAGTTTGGTGGGTGTGCTGGCGCAGGCGATGACGGTTGCGCCCATCAGCTTGCCGATTTGGACAGCCGTTAATCCGGCTCCACCCGCTGCACCTAATACAAGAAGCGTTTCGCCCTTCTGTAAGTGTGCGCGATGATCGAGAGCGAGATGGGATGTGCCATAGGCTACAGGAAAAGATGCGGCTGTAGGAAAATCAATTGTATCGGGAATGGGAATCACGGACATGGCGGCAACATTCGCTTCTTCCGCCATACCGCCCCATTGGGAAATCGCCATCACACAATCACCCTGTTTGACATGGGTCACGCCTTCGCCAACGGCTATCACTTCCCCCGCGAGTTCCAGTCCGGGACTGAAGGGGAAAGGCGGCTTGACCTGATAAAGTCCCTGCACCATAAGCGTATCGGCAAAATTCACACCACAAGCACGAACGCGAATCTGGACTTCGCCGCCTGTGGGTGGTTTACTGGCTTGTTCTTCGACGACCAGCGTATCCGGGTCGCCCCATTGTTTACAAAGCAGTGCTTTCATGAAATGCTTCTACCCTTTTAAATTTCAATCAAATCTAATAGTAACCTTCATCGCCGACATCACCGACACGCTGCGCAATTTTGTCAATTGCTGTTGCCTCCGATGCCCATTTCATAATGCTATCGGCATTCTCAATTAATTCCTCGAAGCTGAAGAAGCGACACACTTCATGTAGTCCAAGCTGCTGGAATGTAAGTCGGGAAAGTTGTTCTTTAACCTCATCAATTCTTTCCTGAGGCACGACGATATAGGTGGAAAACGTCAAGTTCTCCAATGCCAAAAGAAGATCAGACATACGCAATAAGCCTGAAAATATTGATGTGGTACTTTCAACTTCAAAGGCGGCTACGATTTTATTGCTGCCTTTAATCCATAACACATCAATTAGCTCAATCATGCGCTGAGATTTAGGGCCTACGCCATTGAAATAGGGCATCTCTGTGATACTGTATTTTCCCAGTGTTTCGCCGTTCCAAGCTCGCTTCCGGTCATTAGAAGCAATCCAAACTTTATAGCCAAATTTCTGCCCGATTTTCGCGAGCAACCACTGCATATGACTATGCTTGGACTCTTTATCGACAGAAAGCTTCTCTGGTATATCGTCCGCTATATAAAGCACCTCCGAAGTAGGTATAAGTTCAACCGGAGGAGCAATTTCAGTATTTCGTTCTTGGTGCCAAATGCTCAAATATTCCATATCCCATGTTTGAAGCTGTAGCGCATGGGATAATGACAGGAATATCTCTCGGAAGGAGAAGTAATCTTCTGTAACTGAGCCGACTTCCTGATAAAGACCTTCGGCTAGAAATGCCCGACGACCTGAAGCATAATAAATTGGCCATGTTTCGGTATCTTGCATATGCCAGAAAGCACTAATCAGGAAGGAAAGACGTGCAGGTTGGATTTCCCTTTTTGCGACAGTCCCTCCATTAATCAAATCTTGCAGATAGCTTTGAAATCCTTGTATTTTTCGCCAACCGTCGTCGACTTGCTCTGGGCAAGTTAAGGTATCCCGCAGAATATCTGCTAGCTCAAGTTGATTGGGGATGTGTTTCACCAACATGTTGAGAAACATCGCGCCTGACATGCCTCCAAGTCCAAAGGTATCCCAACTAGTTCTGCTTTTGCGATCAAATATTGAGCGAAAATCTTCCAACCCAATCTGATTAGTACGAAAATCATTCCATAATTGCAGAATTTCACTATGTGCCAATTGTCGCCTTATATCCCGGTCATTCCGAAATTTGATTGACCTTTGATCTTGAAGCATTTCTTCTTTCATAGCACGCCAGAATTCAATTTGTGCTTCGTAAATCATTAATAAGTTTCTCCTGGTTGTAGGCTGTGAAGGTTTATTTAACTTTTACTTATCCTGACTAACTGACCCTACAAGCTCACTACTTGCTTCCAGCCTTCACCACATCCCAGATTTTGGTGTAAATCTCGTTGATGGTGAAGGGGCGGCCTTTGACCTTCGGGAATGAGATGATATTGCCCATGCCGAATGTGCCGCGTAAGTAATGCGCCAATTGACCGAGATTCATTTCCGGCACGAGAATATTCTGGTAACGATCCAGAATATTTTCCAGATCACGCGGGAGGGGGTTCAGGTAACGCAGATGGGTATGCGCCACTTTCACACCTGCCGACTGCGCCCGTTCGACAGCGGAACGCGCCGCGCCGTAGCTGCTGCCCCACGTGACCACCAGAATCGGGCCATATTTCGCGCCGAAAACGTCCTGCGGCGGCATGATTTCCTGCAAACGCTCGACTTTCTCTTTACGATCAGTGACCATCGCCCAATGATGTTCCGGGTCGTAGGAGACATTGCCCGTTTCGGGCGCTTTGGAAAGTCCGCCGATGCGGTGTTCCAAACCGGGTGTGCCGGGTAC
>JBGAGR010000279.1:0-9763 GCA_044226645.1 Aggregatilineales bacterium | reverse complement strand
GAAACCCGCGCCAATGATGGCAATGCGAAAATAATCAGGGTTTGATAGACGACACGCGAGAGAAACAGGCGCATGATGTCCGCATCCCGTTGATGATGCGCTGGCCTTCCTGAAAGGCGACGAGGGCAGTGCAGCAAAGGAATTATTCAGCAGCACAATATCCGCTACGCCGCGCGTTGCCCGACTACCGCTCTGCATGGAAATCCCGATTGCGGGCTTTCTTGAAGGACACATCGTTGACGCTCCATCATGATCATGGCAGCATAATGCCCTCTGGCACGCAGGTGCATCGCGACGGTTTTTCTTTTTGCTGTGGCGTGATACGTCCAAAAACAGTGCTGGCGCTCAGCGACTTCCGGAAAACTCAGCAGCACCACCATCCAATTCCAGTACCGGAAATCACCTGAATATCTGCTAAGACCAGCCTGTTTTGCCAGTGCCACTTTACGGTGTTCCGGATTATCGCCAGAAATGATCTTAAGCCGATTCTGCTTCAGCAAAGCCTGAGTGTTTTTTCGGCTTCGGCGCGGAGTTCATCACTAAAACTGCCTGACACCCATTGGAAGCAGGTCAGGCGAACTGCACCTGTTCATCATCGCGATAGAGGGGTGTCACCCGGGCGATAGGCAAAAAGCAGCACACGCAGACCTTGATCTGACCACGTTTGAATCATCTCGCCCATTTGAGCGCCATCCTGCAAATAGGGCTGAAGCATCTCCGGCGCACCCAAGACATAAACACCGCTCAGGGTTGGACTATCGAACGAAATCGCGCTCCATTTCTGCGCCGATGAGAACGGGATTTCTTCAACCAGTGACAGCCGCTCGCCTTTCAGTGCTTCGTGTAAAGCATCGGATGTACGATTGCCGGAAAGGGTGCTGGCGGCATAGATACTCAGAATGCGGCGGAATTCATCATCCGTACCTATCAGAGGGGATGTTTCATTGAAGATGAATGTGATTGGCGGTGAGTGTGCCCGTTTTATCCAGACAGAGAATATCAATATTGCTCATCGATTCAACGGCATTGGACTGCTGAATAAGCGCACCCTGCCCCGCCATCCGTACTGCCCCCATGGCGTAGGCGATACTAATCATGAAAAACAGACCGTTTGGAATTAAGCCTGTCACTACAGCGGCAGTTTTGGCGGTTTCAGTAAGCGGAGCTTGACTGATGACTGCTGAAATGCCAAATATGAAAGCCATCCCGGTTGCTAAGGCCAAAAGCAGGCGAACGACAAAATCAATATCGGTTTGCAGCGGGGTTTTGACCTGACGGAAAGCGCGTGCTCCCGCCGTCAGTTTATTGGCGACGCTCTCCACGCCCACTTTTTCGGCCTCATAGTAACCGCTGCCGTTGACACAAAAACTGCCAGAATAAACCGGATCACCGGGTCGTTTCACAATCAAATCAGATTCGCCAGTCAGCAGCGATTCATCGACATCCATGCGTCCCTCACCCACCATTTTCCCGTCTACGACAATCTGATCGCCTGCGTGAACGAGCAGAATATCGCCTACCACGATTTCTGTGGGATCGACCGTTTTTTCCTGCCTATCGCGCAGCACAAGCGCTTTGGGCGTGTCAGAAGGGCGATTTTGTCCAACATCCGTTTGGCGCGAAGTTCCTGAACCAGCCCGACGACTACATTCATCAGCGCGATACCAACCGACAAAAAAGCATCGGTATAGAGTCCGAGCAGCACCAGAATCACGCCAATGCCAAACAGTACCGAGTTGATAAAGGTGAATACATTGGCGCGGACAATTTGCGCATAAGAACGGCTGGTTTCAAGGCGGACATTATTACCCAGCCCACGCTGGCGGCGGGCAACTACCTCACTTTCAGACAATCCTTGAAGCGATTCGGGGATTACAGAAACGGGCTGGGAGGTCGTCTGCATGAATGTATATCCTGTTCATAATGAGAGACAACATTATAACGAACGCGGCATGGGCAGTCTACTGAGAAACAGTTATACTACACGCGCTTGAATTACAGGAGAAACGATGCATCAGGAACAACGCCGCCGCACACATGAATTATTACAAAAACAGGGCATCCAGCGTGCTCTTTTCGCCAAACCTGAAAGCGTCAAATGGCTGACGGGATTTGCTGCTCCGGTTCAAACAGGTATTCATCCTTTTGCGGGAGGGCTACCGCTGGTCTGGTATGAGGATGGTCACTACACGCTGGTCGTGGTGGATGGATATGCTGGCCTCGCCGCACCATTTGCGCAGGAACCGGATGGCAGTGTCATAACCTATCCCGGCTATACCATTCAGCAACCCATCGCGGGCGGGGCAAATCTGACAGCAAAGCTGCGCGAATTGACAGGAAATTCTTCTACAACGGTGGGCATCGAAGCCGAGCAGGTCACGCGCTTGATGACCGATGCCCTGCCCGATAATACAGTGTTCACCCGCATTGATAGCTGGCTCGAACCCCTGCGCATGATTAAAACCGCCGAGGAACTTGAGAAGCTGAAAGTAAACTTTGCCCTCAGTGACATTGGGCAGGCAGCAGCAAAAAAAGCTGTTCAGGTCGGCAAGCGCGAGATTGATGTCTGGAATGCTTTAAACTCTGCCATTCAAGCGGAAGCGGGGCAACGGGTACAGGTCGGCAATGACTGTATTGTCGGACATCGGCAGGAAAATATCGGCGCATGGCCTTTGGATTATGAAATCCTGCCTAAGGACTCATTTATCGTGGACATCAGCACCGTTTTACGGGGTTATTGGAGTGATAGCTGCGCGACTTATTACGCAGGTGAACGTACTCCCAAACAGGCGAAAATGCACCAGACCGTTAAAGATGCGCTGGAATATGGCATTTCGCTGGTGCGCCCCGGTGTGGTCGCCAAAGATATTGACCAAAAATTACGCCAGTTCATCGCAGACGCGGGTTATCCGGTATATCCGCATCATACCGGACACGGTGTGGGCGCAGCCGGGCATGAAGCACCACGCATTGTGCCTTACAACGATGAAGTTTTGCAGGAGGGCATGGTCATCATGCTCGAACCGGGCATCTACTTCCCCGGCGAAACCAGTGTGCGGTTGGAAGACGGTCTATTGGTCACCAAAGACGGCGCAGAAATTTTGACACATCACAGCAAAGACTGAGGATTATGCCACTTTTTGTTATTTTCATTTTCGGCGCAGTCGTTTTGGGCGCTGGAGCGATGCTTGCTCCGGCCTGGAACACATCGCAACCGCGTATCGGGTTAATGGCTGCATTGTCGCTCGGAATCATTATGGGCGGCGCGATTTTCTGGGCAATGTTGTTCGGCTGGAGTACGCTGGTCATCGATTATCTATTATTCGCATTGGTGACGGCGATTTTTCTGGGCGGTACGCTGTCTTACGGACAAAAACGGGCGGAAGCGAAAGGTGAAACGCTGCTGGATGCGGATCAGGGCTGGCCTGGCCCCCATGACATCCTGTTCTTTGGGTTCGTGGCGCTGATTTTTATCATTCCAGCACTCATTCTTCCGGTTCCGCTCGATACCGATGCGCAGGGCTTCGGCTATCTGGGGCTGATGGCGCGATTAGGTGGCGGATTTCGCACCCTCGCGCCCTGGCACCCTGAAATTACCTATCTCTATTCACCCGGATTTCCACTGCTCACTGCGTATCTCAGCCAGCAATTGAATCAAGGGATGCAAAGTGTTCAGATTGGTGTCGGGGTGGTGCTTTCCGTACTGCTGGTATGGTTAGCCTATGATTTCGGCTCAGAAATACAGGATAAACGTCTGGGACGCGCGATGGCTATCGTGATGCTGTGCAGTCTCGGTCTGTTCACCGCATTCATGGACTCGCACTACACGACTCTGTTGGGATTAGTGTTCGCACTGGCATTCCTGACCTATGCCTTCCGGTTTTTCCGCCGTCCAGCCATACCGGATGCCATCGCCGCCGGGTTAATGCTGGGTGCAGTTGTCCTGTCGCATCCTGACACCACCATTATCTTAGGGTTGGGTTTTGCGCCCTGGCTGCTGACCATGTGGCTGGGCAAACCGAAACCGACAAGGCGGGTCTGGCTGGGAATGCTGCTCGTCATTCCGTCGATTGCGCTCATCGGCATCGCGCCCTGGCTGTATAACATCCGCGATTTACTCGGTTCGGATATTCTTTCGCCTTTCACCCGTGACCTGGAATACTGGCGGGTGATGGTGTTGTATCATGGACTGTGGATCGTGCCAGTTGCGATTTTGGGCGCTGTCATCGGCATCCGCAAACGCGATCAAAGCGCCATCATGGCGACAGGCTGGTTGATACTCATATTAGAGTTCAGCAGTTTGGGAATACTCGAACGGCTGGTTCCCGGGCTTGTCGCTCCCCTACTGCGATATGACTATCCCTTCAGTCTGGCATGGCATGGGCCAATCATCCCCTATGCCATTCTCGGTGGCATGGGACTGCTGTGGCTGTGGGACAACGTTTTACAAAAGCGGCTTGGAAACTGGTCACCACGCAGGTCATACGCTGTCTTAGGAGCGCTGATTACGGTGGCGCTGGTAATTTTGATTCTGAATCGCCCACTATTAGCTCTGAGCAAAGGGAAAGTAGGCTTTTTCGGCGCATTTGCTTCGTCTGCCGATGTTCAGGCTATGGAATGGCTGAGGCACAATACACCCACCGATGCCCGTATCCTCAATTTCCCCGGCACACAAAAAGATAATTCGCACGAAGGCGATTGGGTTCCGGTTATCGCGGAACGGGACAGCGTGTATTATCGCTGGCAGCCTTTCTTCCGTGACAATGAGTCCAGCATCGCGGAACAAGATCGGTTGCGCGTTTTCTGGGAAGACCCGGCTAACCCCGACAACGCCGCTTTGCTCCAGTCTGCTGGCATTGATTATGTCATCGTGCCGCAAATCGTCACCAATCCGAACAGTCAGGCGGATATGTTCCGCTGGCGCGCCCCGGTTGATCTGATCGAAATGCATTCGCTTGTTTCGGACGCACCCTATCTCAAGCAGGTATTTGACAGCGACGGCGCTGAGGTTTATGAATTTATCGGTGGTTAGCTATGAGCCTCCAACGTTTGGTTATATAATCGGGAAGATAACGACCAACGACCAGAAGCAGAATTTATGCCTGACGATCCAAATATCGGCGACAACAACCTAACCAGTAACCCGGAACAGTCTCCATCGGATGTGCCTGCCTCAGTGACGTTTATGGAAATGATGCGTCAGGCTGCCGCAAAAAGAGCGGCTGCCGAACCGAGCGCTGCCGAACAACTTTTTTCCAGGGCTGCTGACCGGGGTATGCCATCCCGAACCACAACTGCCAGACAGCAGATTGAAGAAACTACTGTCAAAGCACCAGCACAAACTGTCGAACAGCAGCATGATGCCGCTATCGAAGAACAGCGTATCCGGCGTATCAAGCGTCGCAGGGCACGCCGCCGTCAGCAAACAGTTGGTGTACTGGGCGGAATTATACGTTCCATCATCGTGGTCATTATCGCTGCTGGTCTGATGGCAACCATTTTTACGTGGTGGACTCCCTCACAGTTCATTTCCAATGATGTCAAAACCGAATTAAGCATCGCACAGGCTACGAATCAGTCGCCAATTGTCCCAACGCCCGTATCAACACCCAACTGGCTGCGAAAAATCGGTATCGTCTCTGGTCATAGGGGGCCACAAATCCCCCCTGACCCCGGTGCGGTCTGTCCCGATGGTCTTAAAGAAGCCGACATTAATTTCGCGGTTGCCCAGCGTGTCGTGCGCAGCCTGCGCGATCATGGCTATTCCGTCGATTTACTCGATGAGTTCGACCCTCGTCTGGATAATTATCAGGCGGCAGCTCTGGTTTCCATCCATTCGAACACCTGCAAGGACTTTGGAGAAGTGGTGTCCGGTTATCTGGTTGCAGCGGCAGCAGCCCGGCGCAGCGCACGTGGCAATGATGAAATTCTGGTGGATTGTCTGGCGAATTACTATGGACTGGCAACCGGGATGAATCGTCGTGAAGGACTAACGAACGACATGACGGATTATCATACCTTCCGCGAAATTCATGCCCTGACACCAGCAGCCATCATTGAACTGGGCTTCCTTCTGGCAGATCGTGATACATTGACCAACAAACAAGAGGAAATGGCGCAGGGCATTACCAACGGCATCGTGTGTTTCCTGGAGCCGAGCCAGTCTCCTCCCGTACCAACTGCCGCGCCAACAGGACAAGCAACCCCATGAGCAAAGCACTCATTATGTATTCCCGCACAACCGGATGCCCGTTTATCACTTTAGCCAAACGGGTGCTGGATGATTATGCGATTTCATATCGCGAGATTTATATTGACCGTGACAGCACCGCCCGTCAGCACGTGCTGGCATGGACAGGGTTTTTGTCTGTACCCACGTTGGTAGCGGCGGAATTCAATTCCGACCTTCCATATGAGGAACCGCTGCCACTGGCTCCCGGCAGCAGTCCACGCGGGATCAACCGGGGATCGATGATTACGGAACCGAATATTGACCAACTGTTAAGCTGGCTAAGACAGCATGAATTTCTCGAACTTGATAGCAGTGAACGCGCTGCCGCCAGCGACTAACCACAACATCTATAAGTATGAACGCGGAGCGGCTATAAGCTGTTCCTACCTTGAGGATTGCAGATGAGTCTTACCGAAAAAATCATCTCGGTGAATGGTTTAAAAGTGAATTTCTGGGAAGATGGACAGGATAACAACCGCACTATCCTGCTCATTCACGGTGGACTTGGGGACGCTCACCAACATTGGTCAACAGCGATGCCCATGCTGGCAGAAAATTTTCATCTACTCGCGCCAGATTTACCCGGTTTCGGCAAAAGTGATTCGCTTCCGAACATGAAGCTGGACAAATTCATGGAGTTGATTGAAGCTTTTCTCAAGAGTCAGGATTGTGAACAAGCTGTCGTCATTGGGAATTCGATTGGTGGACAAATTGCCCGTTTATTCGCGGCTTCGCATCCAACACAAGTCCCAGCGGTCATTTTAGTGAATGGCGGCGGTGTGCCGGATGTGCCGGGTATTTTACGCGCACTTGAAAAAATCCCTGGTCTTTCCCACCTCTTCTTCTCCTTGTTCAGATCAATGGCAACCAGCCCCGGTACGTTAAAACGAATGCTGCATACCCAAGAACTCATTACAGATGGCTTCCGCGAGAAAGTCCGTCGAGCCGGGGGCAGCTATGCGGGAATCATGCGTATGCTGGTAGCAAGCCCTTCTCCCAAAGCACAAAATCCACTGGTTCCTACACTTATTCTGTGGGGTGCCAATGATGAATTCGCTCCTGTAGAGGAAGGAAAGGCGATTAAAAGCAGTATTCCCGGTTCCAGCTTAATTGAAATTACCGACTGTGGGCATATGCCACAGCTTGAAACACCCGATGTTTTTACATGGCAGGTTGAAACTTTTTTGGCGAATCTGAGCCGTCCAGCATCGCGTTCGCAACAAGGCCCGCAAATCCTGTCAAACTCATCTGGATAAAGCGATTTCCAACTGCTACAATGCAGTGCATGGAGAGGTAGCGTAGTGGCCTAACGCGCTCGCCTGGAACGCGAGTAGGGGTAACACCCTCGTGGGTTCGAATCCCACCCTCTCCGCTTTTTACCGCTATCCCCCGCTGGTGGGTTCTGCTGTTACCTCAGCCTGATCGCCCGGAACAGGTGCCTGACATTCCCGCAGTCGATCCGTAATTACGCTAAATGCTTCGTCATCCACGCCATCTTTCGCCAGATCGTACCCCTGCTGCAAAAATGGCACAGCCTGATCGCAATGTCCGAGTGCGATTTTTGCTAACCCCATCCAAAGAAAATGGCGTGGGTCTTTTGAACCCAGATCAATCGCTTTTTGCAGGGACTCAACTGCCGCCGTATTGTTCTCTAACCGGCTTTGAACTCTTCCAAGTAAGGCATTGCAGCTAATGTTGTCGGTATCCGCCTCCACACAACGCGAGAAATACTCCAGCGCCTGGCTAAGGTTACCTAAGCCGCTGTAGTAATACACTCCAAGCAGGTAGAGTGCCCGTGAATTCTTCGGGTTATTCTCTACAATCGCACTGATGATAGAAATTGCTTCATCAAAATTCTGCTCGGAGTTGTTGATACCTGCCAGATCAATTGCCAGATAGGGCAGATTTGGAGCAGCATCGTGAGCCTGTTGATAGTAGTTTTTGGCGGTTTCCAAATCATATTCCGCAATTTGCGCGTAAAGCCCACGCGCACGCAGCGCTTCGAAGCTGTCGGGATTCGTGTCCAGCGCTTTTTCCACCATACTTTTCGCTAGATCAGCATTGCCATTGTCCAGATAGGATTCTGAGAGGAAAGCCATTGCGCGCGCATTGTTCTGATCGAGTTCGAGAGCATGGAGGCCGCTGGCAATGGCTTCTCCGTAGCGCCCATTCCAATCCAACACCATGCAGCGAATCGCCCAGGCATCAGATGAAAATGGATTGGCTGTAATGGTACTCTCGGCAGCATCCAGCGCTTTGAGAAGATTCCCTTCCATCAACAGCCCAAGTGTCAAACGATAATGGACTTCTACATCATTCGGAACGGCACTGACGAGCGATTGGTAGGAATCAATGGCCGATTCGATGCGCCCTTGCTTCCAGTCCTCTCCCGCACGAGCAAGCCTATCACCGGGGTCTTGGGTTGGCAGCGGTGTCGGCGCGGAAGCCGTTGAGACGCTGTTCTGTATACCATTAAAAGCGTTGTAAATCGCCTCTTCCACAGGTGGCCCAATAACGTCCAGATGATTATAGATTTGAATCCCAACAATAACGACAATCGGTGTCAGCAGCCACAACCAAATCCAACGCAGCGAAATAATGCTCCGTTTGTTGCCGCTCCGATACCGTTTCGGTGTGCGGAGTTGCATAGCCGACTCAGCCTCCCAATCCAATCGGTGTCGGTGGGATAGCTGTGGGCGGGATTAAGGTCGGTACAGCCACGTTCTGATAGGCGTTACAATTTTCTGTCACCAGTTGCAAACCCGCTTGAATACTTTGCAGCACCGGATCATCAATGACTGAATTATCAACCCGCCCCAGTGACTCGTTCAAAATCGCCCAGGCATCAGAACAGTGCCCCAGGTAATAATGAGCCAACCCACGCAGATAGTAGCACTGAATTTCCGGGTTATCGCTCAAAGAGATGCACTTATTGAAGTTATCAATCGCGCCTTCGTAATTCCGCCGATGATAATTCACAACGCCTAATTGGCGGTAAGCAAAGGCGTAGGTCGGGTCAGCATCAATCGAATCCTCGCAGTAACCCTGCGCCTGAGCATCCTGACCAATCTGGGCATAGGCTTCGCACAAACGGAGCAGCGCTTTGGGGTTACGCGGGTCGAGTTTGAGAACCGTTTCATAAGTCGCTACAGCATCCTCATACAGTTGTCCGCCCAAAAATTGCGCTGCCAACTCAAAATAAGGCGCGGTCAGGTTGGGGTTAATGTTGATGGCATCTTCCAACTGCTGAATGGCTGCATCACGCTCACCGACCAAAATCAGTGAAATCGCATATGAACGGTGGGCATCAACGCTCATCGGATCGGCGTTAACCGCATCCTCGCCATATTTCAATCCCTGCTGATAACGTCCAATGTCGGTATAGGCGCGCGCCAATACTGCTAAAAGCGGTGCAAAACCGGGATCGACCTCAATACCTTGCAGGGCTATTGGAATCGCTGACTTGGAATCATCTAACCAGACCAGTGCTTTCGCCTTCAAGGTATAACTGCGCACATCCTGCGGGGCGAC
>JBGAGR010000278.1:0-9964 GCA_044226645.1 Aggregatilineales bacterium | reverse complement strand
GATAGTCAAAAGTCTAAAATGGAATTCTAGCCGCACATCGACATTGTAACCGGGAAATATGACAGCGTGTGTCAGGAATTATTCGTAGACCTCCAGACCTTCCGGAACGGGTTCGGGATGACCTTTTAAGCGTCCACGCGCATCGCGGATGGGGCCAGCATGAACGGGCAGCACTTTTTGCGTGGCTTTGGCTAAACCGAACAGCGGCATATTGCCATAGAGCGCTTCGTAGCGCCCCGGTTCAACCGCATAAGTTTCATGCCATACGCCGACAGTTCCATCGGCATAACCGATTTCACGGTTGAAGCGCCGCCATGCTTCCAGATGTGGATCACTTTTGTCACGGGCGAAGCGCTCCAAATCCTCAAAGGAGCGCCAGTACGAGACCAGAATCGTCGTCAGTGGGAACAAGCGGAAGAACTGCTCTCCGCCCAGATAGCCTTTTTCGGGGTGGGATTGCAGGACATTGAGCATCTGCGGGAAGGCGTTAGCGACCTGCATCCACTTACGGAAAGCGAAAAACTTATTGATTCGCATCCCGACCAGAAAAACGACAAAGGGTTGGTCAATTTGAGTCGTGTAGCGATCATTGATAATGGCGGACATATGATTTCTCCCGTGAGTATAACTACATCAAATCCTATATAGGACTAGTCTTATATAGGATTAAACGCATGTTATAATCAGCTTGTGATTTTGTCAATCATCTAGGACTTTAGTACCATGTCTTTGCAACACGCGATTCTTGGCTTCCTGCAAATTCAACCGATGACGGGATACGATCTCAAGACTAGTTGTTTTAATGATAGTATTTCGCATTTCTGGCCTGCCGATCAGGCGCAGATTTACCGCACTTTGGATAAATTGGCGGAACAGGGTCTTGTCGAGAGCAAAATGGAGTACCAGGACGAGCGTCCCAATCGTAAGGTTTATTCAATCACCCAGGCAGGACGAGCCGAATTGGCTGGCTGGCTCAAGACGGAACAAGCGCTGCCGATTCATCGAGAACCGTTCCTCGTGCAGCTATTCTTCGCCGGACAGCTTCCTAACACGGATGTGAGACGATTGATGAAGGCGCAGATGGAAGCCCATCAAGCATTGCTGACACGCTACGAACAGATTGCATTTCCGGATGAACAAGCCATTTTCTCCAAGCGGGAACTGCATTTTCAGAAAATGACACTGGAGCTGGGACTGCGCATGGAGCATATGTATCTGGACTGGCTGGAAGAGTGTATGAAGATTCTGGACACACTCTGAGTATAGACATAGTTGGGGCTGCACAGAAAATCAGGGCGCGATTATAGTAAGCCTTCTTTTTGAACAGGTAGTTGAGCATAGTTATGACCTCGACGCAGCGTACTGGTTTTGTATTGGTCGTGATTTCGGCAGCAGGCTATTCTTTCTTCGCTATTCTGGCTAAGTTCATTTATGAATCCGGCTTGACCGAACCGCTGGATATTCTGATCTGGCGCTTCATCCTATCTACGCCGCTAATCTGGGGTGTGGTCGGGTTTTCACGGCGCAGAAGTGCCGCTGTCCCGGCTATAACAGGCAAATCACTGCCGCGCCGGACGCTGCTCGGTATGGGGTTACTCTTCGGCGTAGTGGCGGGGAGCGCCTTTTTCGCTTTGGCGCGTCTGCCCGTCAGTTTATATACGGTGTTGATTTACACGTATCCGGCGATGGTGGCTTTGGGCGCGATGCTGTTCGGCGAACGGCTTTCGACACGCGGTTGGATCGCGCTGGCACTGACGATGGTTGGCGTGGTTCTGACCGTGCCGAATCTGTTCAGCGGGTTGGAAGGTGTTGATCCGTTGGGCGTGGCGCTGGTGTTATTTAATGCGTTTTCATACGCGGCCTATATCCTCCTGAGCAGCCGGATTTTGCGCGGACACAATCAATTGATGGAAGCCAGTGCGTGGAGTGTCACGGGGTCGCTGCTGCTGGCAATCGGCATTGCTTTGCTGCGCGGTGTCGCCGTTCCCGCCAATCTGGATGGGTGGGGCGGTCTGCTGGCGCTGGCGACCATCAGCACCGTGATTCCGGCGATCACCTTTTACGCGGGGATGCCTAAACTCGGAGCAGCCCGCGCGGCGATTGTCAGCATGATTGAACCCGTTTTGACGCTGATCTGGGCGGGACTGCTGCTGGGGGAACGGTTGGAACCGGTGCAGGTGTTAGGCGCGGTTTTCATCATCGGGAGTGTGATTCTGGTGCAGGCGCGTCCGATGGAAACGAAACCGCTGGTGGAGGTCGTTCCGGTCAGTGGTCAAGAACAGGCGGCTGGCACACCGGGGCGTTAAGCAATCATTGAGAGGCTTGAAAATACAAGCCGTGATAGTACCAAATACTCATATCCAGTCTTCATTGCCAAAACTGAGGACGGTATAATGGGCGGCATGGATAAAGTAAAAAGTGATTCTGTGACCAATGAAATGCGGGAACGCCTGTTGGCAAACCGGCATGGCAAACTCACCAGCAGCCAGTGGTGGGACATGATAACCGAGCCAGTGGTTATCTTGCTGCTGCTGCTGACTCCAGGGCTGATTATTCTGCGTTCAGCGCTGGTGTCTCTGTTTGTAGGTGGTTTCTGGATGATTGGTACGGCGGCACTGATCGGATTTGGAATCATGCTGCTGGTACGGGCGCGGCGTTACGCCCGAATGCCGATCCGCTTCCTGACCTTATACGCAGGAAGCAAAAACCGCCCGATGTGGATGTTCTGGCGCGGCTGGGTACTCTATGATGAGGCGGGTAAGCCCGTGCGTTTTCCCAAGAGTCTTGCGCCATCGATTTCGCTCCACGCTGGACAAGCGTATATGGTCTACTACCTGGATGACGGTGGCAGTCTGGTACTGCTCAGTATTGCGCCCGCCGATCATCCCGATGCTGCGGTATGGAAACCCTCGGCTGTCTTCGAGGAACGGCTGGCGCGGCGGACATAAACATTCGTAGATGGTACTATACGCGAGTACGTCTTCCAGTTAACATAAATTGGGTGTCGGGTGCGGCAAGCGTTTGGAATTCGCTGCTGTCTTCCTCAATCTGTTCCAGAGCTGCTTCGAGCGCTTTGCTAATCATCGCAATTTGCTGGCGATGATCGTTTAAATCCAAACCATGCAGCGCGGCCTGTCCCGTGTGTTTATCCAGTCCGGCATCAATCAGCATTGCGACGGTCTTCGGCGGCAGGAAGAGAAGTCCATCACGAAAATAGGGTGCATATTCTTTTGAGTCAGTAGCCATTTATCAACCTCACAATTGGGTTTGTTAAACATAATCTAATCGTAACCATATTAGACGTTTCTATTCGTGACAATATCCTAATTTTTCGTTAAAAATCAATATCTCAATTCTGTAACCTTTGCAAGTATGGGGGTTGACCTTCCCTGAATTTTAAAAATTAATATCTTACTCATGGGGATTTTAAGATTGACACTTATGATAAAAGCACTATAATCTCCCTTCAAATCGAAATGATTTATTAAATATTGCATTAGCAGAGCATTCGGTTTAATGAGAGTTTCTGAAAATAGGCTTGTTTTTCATCTTGAGATGGTTGAAAATACGAGTTGTGATAGTACTGATTGCTCATATCCGATTTGCGGCTTTTGTGGAAGAATACATTTATGTTACATTCTCACACAAAAATAGATCATCAGACAGGTATTATAGCGCAGACTGGCAACCTGGTTGGCACTGGCATTCCAATGGATGGAATCCTGGTTTTGCAGTCCTCTCACGAACCTTCCCAGTTTATAGAGACTTCCCTTGTTGGAACCGAAGGTTATATTCTGGGGCGTTCTGATGCCAAGAGCAGTTATGTGGTTGACATCGACCTCTCGGAATTGGGAGCGCTGGATCGTGGCGTGTCTCGTCGTCATGCTGCGTTAGTATACTATGAAGATAAAATTCATCTAGTTGATCTTAGTTCAGTAAACGGTTCGCTAATAAACGGTCAGCGATTAATGTCGGAAACACCATACATGCTGAATGATGGTGATCAAATAACGCTGGGGCAGTTGGTTTTAACTGTTTTTCATCGCGAAAAATAGCTTTTGATAAGTGTGTCAATTATTAATATATAAGAAGGTACTATGAGCGAATCAAACAACCAAACACTTCGATTCGATGGCTCACTGTGGTGTAACATCGACATCGCTCTTCGGAATCTTGACCAGGTATATGGTCAGGTCGTCGAGCCACTGGGGCTAACCGTAATCGAGTGGTATATTCTTCGTGCATTATATCAATCGGATGGTCAGCACGCCTCTGAATTGGCGCGTGCGGTAGGTCGGGCAGCCACATCCTTCACCCCCATCCTCGACAAGTTGCAGCATAAAAATCTGATTGAGCGCCGGCCTGACCCAGCAGATCGTCGCGCGGTGCGGATTTACCTGACCAGCAAGGGCAGCGATATTCGCGATAAGGTGACTGCCAGCGCGGGACAGATCGACAATCGCATTCAGAAGCAGGTTCCCGCAAAAGACTTCAAAGCCTTTTTGCACATTCTGGCGACCCTGCAAGGTCTTAACGCCGACTGAAGGCAGCGTTCGGGACAGTTGATTTTGAATCCTTGACGTTCAAGGTCGGTTATGGTGGGGGAAAACGTATCGATTCGGTACAATCATCTCAACCGAGCTGGGGTGTCAAATCACATCGACTCTAAAAAACATGGACGAGAGCAATCTCGTCCACGTTTTTTACAATGCTTGAACGACACTTCCCTGCTGGGCGATTAATTTGTCCAGTGCCTTCTCGTAGACCTCCAGAATGCCCTCGTTAAAGAGTATAAATCTGACCAATTCCAGCGCGTCATTCGTGCTCAGAAAGGCGCTCACGGTATGCAGAGCAATTGGCGCGGCTTCCTCCAACGGATAGCCATACGCGCCTGTGCTAATGGAAGGGAAGGCGATAGATTTCAGGTTGTTTTCGACAGCCAGTTCCAGACAGCGACGGTAGGCCGAGGCTAAGAAATCGGCTGTGGCGGGATCGTTGCGACTGTAGATTGGCCCAACGGCATGAATGACATAACGGGCGCTGAGGCGGTAACCGCGCGTAATTTTGGCATCGCCCGTCTGACAGCCGTTGAGCGTCCGGGTTTCGGCTAAGAGTTCGGGACCTGCTGCCCGGTGAATTGCACCATCGACACCACCACCGCCCAGGAGCGATGAATTAGCCGCGTTGACGATGGCATCGGTGTCCTGGCGGGTGATGTCCCCTTCTTGTAATTCCAGAATTGTTTTGTTGATTCGAGCGCGAAGCACCATTCACATTTTCCTGAGTTTCAATCATTGACAATTCATTTTAGAAGCAATTAAGGTACTGTGCAAAATCCTTAACAATCGCCTACTATATTGGTTAATCAATCATTGTGTTGGAGAAGATAAGCATGGAACCGCTTACGTCGGCTGATGTCCAGACCGCGCTGGATGCCTGGAATATGGGCATTCAGATCCGTTTTTTCGAGAATTCAACCGCGACATCCCAGCTTGCAGCGGACAATATCGGCTGCGAGTTAGGGCAAATTGCGAAAAGTCTGTGTTTTATTGTGGATGAAAAGCCGCTGCTGGTGATCGCCAGTGGTGATCAGCGCGTGGATGACAAGAAACTGGCGGCGATGTTCAATGTCAGCCGCAAGAAAGTGAAAGTCGCCAGCGCGGAGGAATGCGTCGCGATCTTCGGTTATGTACCGGGAGGCGTGCCGCCGCTGGCACATCGCACCAAAGAGATGACGGTGCTGCTGGACGATTCGCTCCAGCGCTACGGCCAGATTTACGCTGCTGGCGGTGCTCATAACGCCATCTTTGGCGTGAAGATCGACCAACTGGCGCAAATCAGCGGCGGTCAGTTCGCGGATGTCAGGCGCGAGGCTTAATCCGCCGCGACGACAGCAGACTGTGGCTGCGGTTCATCCAGAATGACGCGACCCCGTTTTTCCGCCGGGAGCAGCAGCCACAGGACACTGCCCACCAGTGTCACTACTGCCGCGATTTGGAACGCGCCGATGATGCCCACGCGGTCAATCAGATCACCCATTATCAGATTGCCAAGTGCCCCTGTCGCAAAGATAAAACCGAGAATTGCGCCGGAGGCAAAGCCTTTGCGTCCCGGCATGAGTCCCTGCGCTAACAGGACAATCAGGGTATGGGTTCCGCCTGTGATGCCGATGCCAATGGCCACGATGAAAGCCAGTGCGCCGTTTAAATCGGGCAGGAAGAAAATCAGCGGAGCTGCCGCTACCAGACTCAACGTAATCACACGGCGGCTGTCGTGACGATCCCCCAGATGTCCGAACCAGATTCCCGCAATGCCCGAAGCGAACCAAAACAAACCAGTGATAAGGCCATATTGAGCAGATGACCAGCCTTTAAGCAGGAAAACCTGTGGCATAAAGGTTACTGCACCCAGACCAACCGGGCTGCGGAGTATAACCGCTGCTGCCAGAACAGCGAAGGTTTTCCAGGGAATTTTTGCCGATGGAGCATCCGGTACGGTGGATTTGACCTTTATCTGCGTGGCCTGCCGGTGGGACTTCTGGCTTGGCAGTGAAATAGCCATCAGCACCACTGCTGGAATGACCAGCAGCCCCAGTACGAAAACGGGCAGCACACTGCCACGCTCCGGCATCAGATGCAGCAGCGCCGGGTCAAAAACGAAACCCACCAGTCCGTGAATCTGTGAATGAGCATTGTTGAGCAGCAGTCCCGCCAGAGATGGCCCCAGTGCTAACCCAATTTGACCGAACATAAAGAAAATGGCGGCATTGCGTCCAGCACGCAGCGGATCAACATCAGCAGCGTGCATCGAGCCAACCGGATGGAACGCGCCGCTGCCTAATCCCGCCATCGCCATCGGGATGACCATCAGCCAGTAACTTCCACCCAGCGATACAATCAGCAGTCCGACGAGGAGGAAGGAGGCTGTCCAGGCGACCCCTACTGCTCCCAGCCAGCGTCCCCCGGTTTTATCGGCAAACCAGCCAAAAAAGGGTTGGCTCAATGCGCCCGTCAGTTCGATGATGCTGATCCCCAAACCAATCTGGCGATTAGTCATGGGCAGGATGTAGGCGCTGATGAAGGCAAACAGCACCGAGCGCATACTCATAAACATGTCGTTGGTGGCGTGCCCCAGGCTGACAGCCCAGAACAGGCGATTCATAGAAGGGCGGAACCGTCTCATAAATGCTTATCCTCAATCGAAAAGCGGCTGCGATTCGACGGATTGTAGCAAAGAATAATGTTACTGCGGACTGCTTTGGACTGCGGAGTCATTCAATCGGTAGTATTAGACGAACTGTGCCATCGTCGTCTGGTAGACTCGTTCATTCATTTCATCCAGTGGCAAGGCGGCAATGACTTCGGAGATGATCTCAACCGCCCAGGGGCCAGTGTAACCCGTTTTCCTCACGCTCTCAATGAAACCCTTGATGTCATAATTTCCTTCGCCACATAAGCGCCGCGTTCCCGGTGGGTCATGCACCAAGCTCCCCGGCAGCAGACCATCGTTGAGTTCCACGCTGACGAGATACTGCGCCGGGATGCGGCTGATCTCCTCAAAAGGGATGCCGAGCATCACTGCATGGACGATGTCGACAATCAGACCGCCGTTCTTTGCGCCCGCTGTTTCGACCAATGTCAGACAATCTTTCAGGTTATGGAGCATCGCAGAGGCCATGAACTCGAAGCCGATGGTCGCACCATATGCTTCCGCCTCGTTGCAAAGGGCGGCGAATGCCTCGATGATGCGCGGCAGGGGACAGGGTGTATTTTCAAAATCGCCGACTTTAACGTGTTTTGCGTTCAGCGCTGCTGACGCTTCCAGAAGCATTCGCTTACGCGCATCCGATTTTGCTTTCCGCGGGCCATCCACAAACCAGTCGGTGAGAAATTCAAGCTCAAGGTATTTCATGCCGTTGTCATCAAGGATGAGCTTTATTTCATTCAGGCTTCGATGCTGAAGGATAAATTCGAGGTCGCTATGCCAGAGGCCGATGCCACGAAAGCCAGCTTTGGCGGCGGATTCAACTCTGTCCTTGAAATCAAAACGGCTGATTTCCCCAGCACCGGGGGCTAATCCGGCTGATGTCCAGTACAGGTTCATCAGTTCGACAGTATCATTCAGCATGAGGCGTGCCCCCATTAGAATCCCCAAATGCGAATATCATAGCGTGTTTTGTCCGAAATGAGGAAAGACGGTTCTGGACTGAGTGTGGATTTTTCGCCCCGGCTGATTTATTGTCATGCGCCATATCAACAGATGAGGGAAACATCATGGAAGCGTGGAAAACTGTTGCACGGGAGACGATTTTGCAGCACAGCAAATGGCTGACGGTTGAGCGCCATACTGTGCAGTTACCGGATGGGCAGATTATCGAGGATTGGGCGTGGTTGGTCACGCCGGATTATGTGAATATCGTGGCAGTGACAGAAGAGGGCGATTTTTTATGTTTCCGTCAGACCAAATATGGTGCACAGGGCGAGACACTGGCTGTGGTAGGCGGCTATATCGAACCGGGCGAAGACCCATTGACAGCCGCGAAACGTGAATTGTTAGAGGAAACCGGACATCAAGCGCCAGAATGGATTGATCTGGGACATTATGTGGTCGATGGCAATCGCGGCGCGGGGACAGCCAATCTGTTTCTGGCGAAACGGGCGCGACCTGTGCAGGCCATCAATGCTGATGATCTGGAAGAACAACACCTGCTGCATCTGAGCCGCGCGGAAGTGCAAAAAGCGCTGCTGGCAGGTGAATTCAAAGTTGTATCCTGGGCGACGGTGGTCGCGATGGCGCTGTTAAAACTTTCGCCTGCACAGGGCTGAGGCGTTGGCAGGATGACTGTAATGGTTTGGTAAGCATGTTGGACTACCCTTTGAAGTGGTTTCATATTTTGGAAAGAGTCCTTCAGGATGAATCAGCAGCGAACACCCACCATTCACATCAACGCGGAGCCGAATGCCAGCGCCGATGATGTCAATGACATTGCAGAACGCATTTATGAATTCAATATGCGCGTGACAGGGGATCGTAATTGGCAGCCTGTACGCTTTTTTCTGCGCGATGAGGACGGGAATCTGCGCGGTGGGATTACCGCGGATATATGGGGTGGCTGGCTCACCATCGAATTTTTGTGGGTCGATGAGGATTTGCGCGAGCAGGGCTACGCAACTCAATTGATGCATCTCGCGGAAGATACGGCGCGGGCACATGGCTGTCGCAATGCGCAGGTGGGCACGCACAGCTTTCAGGCGCGTCCTTTCTATGAAAAGCTGGGATACCAGGTTATTGCCGAGTTAGAGGATTATCCACCCGGTTACAGTGACTTTTTACTGCGGAAAGCGCTTGTCTAACTCTGTTTCGATAGGAGAAAATGTGATAGCGATTAGTTCCGAACCCAACGCCAGCGCTGAGGATACGAATACCATCGAAGATCATATCAACGAATTCAATATGCGCGTGACGGGAGATCGCAATTGGAAACCGGTGCGTATTTTCCTGCGTGATGAGAACGGAAAAATCAGGGGCGGCCTCACGGCTGATCTATGGGGCGGCTGGCTGGATATTGGATTTTTGTGGATAGACGAAGATTTACGCGGACAGGATTATGCAACCCGGTTGATGCAGCAGGCAGAAGATGAGGCGCGGGCACATGGCTGTCGAAACGCCGAGGTATCAACCTTCAGCTTTCAGGCGCGCCCCTTCTACGAAAAGTTGGGGTATAGGGTTGTTGCCGAGTTAGAGGACTATCCGCCGGGTCACAGTCATTTCTTGCTGCGGAAAGCGCTCGTCTAAATCTATTTCGCGTAGGCTTTTTCTTTAACCGGCATCTTGATGCGCAGTTTATCGGAACGATCCACTGGCATAATTTTTAAGTCGTGCTGGACAATCATGCGGTCTACAAAGGGGTTGCCCAATACAGGCATCGACATGGTTTCGCTGCCACGCCGCAGCTCGAAATGAT
>JBGAGR010000277.1:0-10082 GCA_044226645.1 Aggregatilineales bacterium | reverse complement strand
CATACCCCGATACTGGCATTCTATGGGGAAAAAGAACCGTATGTGCTGTCGCCCGTCATCGCCAAGCTGCGACAGGAATGCGCATCTAACACCATGGGGGTCGTCCACGAAATCGTCATTCTGGATAGCGTAGCGCGGGATTTTTTCACCGATGAACCCAACGAGATGCAGGGTGAAAAAAGCCGCGAAGCCCTGAGCAAAACCTTCAGCTTCCTCGAAAAATATCTCAAAGGGCCGCAGCATCCGGCGGGACAGAAGTAGTTGTTCGTGATTCGTTTTTAGTTGTTAGTTCAATACAGGTCACATGTTTGACCGAATGTAGATAGTCATGTCTGAAACTCAATCTATAGAAATCAATACACAGCAGCTTATCTGCGAAGTTTTGCAACCGGGAGTCGTCCCATATCAGGATGCGTGGGAGTGGCAAAATCAACTGGCAGACGCACGTGGACGCGGCGAAACACCTGACCGACTGATTTTGTTGAAACATCCGCATACCTACACGCTGGGTACATCCGGTCATGATGATAATCTGCTGCTCTCGGCGGAGGAATTAGCCGAACGTGGGATTGAAGTGTTTCATGTGGATCGCGGCGGGGACATCACCTATCACGGGCCGGGGCAACTGGTGGGCTACCCGATTATCCAACTGCCACGTATTTCCGGGGCGCTGCGGACAGATGTCGTGGGTTATGTGCGCAAATTGGAAACGGTCATCATCCATACACTGGCGGATTATGGCATCACGGGCAAACCGATTGAAGGCTTAACAGGTGTCTGGGTGGATACGCCCGATGGTGAAGCCAAAATCTGCGCGATTGGGGTGCGCATTAACGTAAAAACCGTCACCAAACATGGTTTCGCCTTCAATCTCAATACGGATTTGAGCTACTTTGACGGCATTATCCCCTGTGGCATAAAAGACAAAGGCGTGACCAGCCTGGCGGAATTATCAGGAAAACCCGTTGATGAAGCTGAGATTACAGAACGCCTGATAACCCATTTTGGGGATGTCTTCGGATACGAAATGCGATGGTAATACCCCTACTAAGCAAAACGGACTTTCGTCCCGTTTACAAAATTCGGGATATATCCGAATATTGTCAGCATCGGTAACATGCATACATGCGGAATAGGGGAGTCGTATGCAAACCGTCTTAATTGTGGACGATGAACAAAGTTTTTCTTACTTGCTGGAAGTTATTTTGCAGCGTGCCGGATTCAAGACCCTGGTCGCTGAAGATGGTAGAGAAGGTCTGGCACTCATTCGCGAGCATCACCCGACGGTGGTGATTTTGGACGAAAATATGCCGCATATGCGTGGCAGCGAAGTCTACCAGCATATGAAAGCTGACCCGACTACCCAGAATATCCCCGTTATCATGCACAGTTCTGCTGTCAATCTGCGCAAAGCTGACCTGATGGAATATACACGGGCGGATGCCTTCCTGCCCAAGCCTTCACTGCCACGCGAAATTGTGGACAAAGTGCGCCGCGTTGCTGCATCCAACCATAGGCCGGCAACCAGCGGAAGCGCAATGGTTTAAGCTTTTTACAGCCCTCAAAATATTGATTTTAACGACCTGTCTTTGAAAACAAGGACAGGTTTTGTATTATTTATGGGTTTGTCACGGTCTCTTATAGGGAATTTTCGCTATGACACCCCACCTGCTCGATAATCCGCTGATTCTCTCAGCGCTGTTTTATCCACGCGCAGAGATGCCAAATACGAGCCGACTGCCCCATGTGAGCGATGGCACTATTCCAGTGACAGATGGTATTGTGCTGGGCTATCGCTTTTATGCCTACCCACCGGACGCACCTGTCGTTTTATATTTTCATGGTAACGGCGAAGTCGCTTCGGATTATGATGATTTTGCGCCAGAATTTCAGCGTGCCGGGGCTGCCCTGCTGGTGGTCGATTACCGGGGCTACGGCTGGAGTACAGGCAAGCCGTTGATCAGCACGCTGCTTTCAGATGCAGAAGCCGTTCTGGCTGCCGTACCGACTATCATTGGGAGCGAGAGAACATTATTCATCATGGGGCGGTCACTGGGCAGTGCCCCCGCGACTCATCTGGCGTACAGCCATCCTGAAGCATTCAAAGGGCTGATTATCGAAAGCGGCTTTGCCCATGCGCCATCCGTTTTCGGCAGGATTACCGGACTCCCTCAAGCGCTGCTGTCAAAAGTACCGGATGTTTTTGGGAACGGGGAAAAAATGCGCACAGTAAATGTGCCACTGCTGGTCATTCATGGCGAGCGGGATACGCTGATTCCTGTCGAAAACGGGCAGACGCTCTATGATGCTTCACCCACCGTTGACAAGACCATTCTGCGTATCCCCCGCGCGGGTCACAACGATTTGCTGTTCTACGGCATTGATGCCTATTTCGCGGCGATCAAGACCTTTATCACAGGACACATCTGAGCAGCAGGATTATCGCTTGAATCGGTAGACTTTCATTGGCTCCATAATCTGATCCTGACCAACCACCCAGAGTGTATTATCACACCAATCCAACCCATTAATCATCGCCACTGGAACCTCGAATGTCGCCAGCACTTGTCCCTGCTGGTTGACCTGCAATATTTTGAACGAGTAATCGACAGCCATCCAGAAATTAGTGCCGTCCCAGGCGAGACCATTCACAACTTTCCCCGACGTGAATCCACCCACAACAGTTCCATCTGCATTGAGTTTATAGACATTAAAATTGAGGGAATACCAGATATTTGTGCCATCCCAGGCCATGTCGTTGTCGCCAGTAACCTGACCGGGACCCTGGAACCATGACAGCGTCTTCAAGTCAAAGCCCTGAATCTGAAAGGCATAGACCCGGTTACGATTGGTCGTCATGACATAAAAACGATCTCCCACCCAGGCAATCCCCTGAGAAGTCCCTTCGGGAGCACTATAGGCTCCCAATGGATTGCCGGACATATCCACTTTAAAAATAGTCGCACTGTTATCGGAAAGCCATAAGAACTGTCCATCGCAGGCAATACCATTCGGCAATCCGCCCGGCGCGACAAAACTCCCAAGTAACTGAAGCGCCCCCGGATTGGTGGTTGGGATGAGGGTAGGTGCTATGGTTGAGGGCGGTTTATTCGTAGGTGCTATGGTTGAAGGCGGTTTATTTGTGGGTGCTATGGTTGGCGGTGGGCGCTTGGTAACCGTCGGCGGATTAGGGTTGTTATTACCAGATTTAGTCGGCAGCACAATGGTGGTGGGCAGTGGAGATGTATTCTGATTTACGACGGGAGCAGAAACCCCACTCTGTGGCAAAGGAGCCGATGTGATCAGAGGTTTAAAGTTGGATACCTGTGTAGGTAAACGCGTTATCTGCGTTGGCGTAAAGATGAGGGGTTCCAACAACAAGGTCGGCGAGAGATAAATGGCAGCCGTCGCAGAGGAAACTTCAGTATTTGTAGATTCTACTTGCAGGGCTGCTACCGCAGAACTGGCATTTTCAACGGTCACAGTCACTGCGGGCAGGGTATTATTCTCAGTAACCAGTGTGTCCGTCAGTGTAGGTGTGTCAACTATGAAAGCCGGTTTGGCTTCGGTGGGTGCATTGGCAAGCTCATTCGCGGTCTGGGTCGCAGCCGTTTTGGATGCCATATTGCCCAGCGCCAAAAGAAGCATGACCGCCACAATGAGGATACCGAAAGCGATCAGACTCGCTGCTCCAACCCGCTTCAAACGTGGATTGTAGGCCATCAGATGTGGGTGAGACGAAACCTGCTGTGAGGAATTTGAGGCGACAAGAGGCAGGGCGAGATTTTGACCGCGTGTGGCTTTTTGAGGCGCATATTGTGCCAACTGCTTCACAAAACTTGAGGGCAGTGGATTACGTCCCGTTACATCAACATAATGTAAGTCCCCATAGCGCGGGAAGGGTTCCCCACCTCGCAGTAAGGGAATAGTTGGTTTGCCCAATCTGTCGGCGTAGATACATTCCCGGCGCACCCAGTTACTTTTGTCAGAAGCAGGTGTCATGACCACTACGAAAACAGCACAACTTTGGATGCCCTGGAAAATGGCGGTTTCCCAATCCTGACCAAAATTGATACTGTGATCGTCGATCCAAACATCAAAACCAGCGCGCACTAAATAATCTGCAAGGCCATGTGTAAAAGGAGAATCCTTGCGCGCATAACTCAGAAAAATATGGGACACATTATGTACCCCCACTATTAAGTAATATTTTTAGTATACACGTTTTGGCAATTAAAGATTTGCTGTTTTATGGCATCGAAGCCTATTTCGCGGCGGTCACAGCCCGTTCATGCCGGTATGCAACAGACACGCTTCATGAATTTTGTTTCAAAAAGACTTCGACTTCCTCCCGGCGCGGCATACTGGGGGCTGTACCGGCGCGTGTGACAGAAATCGCGGCAACGGCATTGGCGAAACGGATGGCTTCTTCCAGATCTTTACCCTCACCCAGGGCTACTGCAAAACCGCCGTTGAAAGCATCTCCCGCGCCAGTCGTATCCACCGCTTCAACTTTATAAGCAGGAATGAGCGCCGAACCATCACGCCGCACCCAATTTGCGCCCTGTTCGCCCAACGTGACGACCACCGTTTGCTGGTCAGTCGCCAGCAGTGAACGTGCCGCTGGTTCTGCCACATTACCGCTGATTCCAGTCAGCGTTTCCAATTCAGTTTCATTGGGCGTGAGGTAATCCACCAATTCAAGCATATCTGCTGGAACCTTACCCGCTGGAGCCGGATTCAAAATGGTACGAATGCCCTTTTCTTTAGCGACTTTGAGCGCATATTTGACAGTTGTGTAGTCGATTTCCAACTGCGCCATCAGGATATCAGCCTGGGCGATGACCTCAGCGGCCTTATCGACATCCTCTTTGCTGACGGCTAAATTCGCTCCCAATACGACAATGATGCTGTTCTCGCCGCGATCATCCACCCAGATGGGCGCAACTCCGGTGGCGTGTTCCGGGTCACGCACGACATAATCGGTATTGATATGCTCATCCCGCCAGATTTTGATGGCACTGTCGCCGAACACATCATTTCCAACACGCCCGATGAAGGTCACTTCCGCGCCCAGACGTGCTGCCGCTACGGCCTGATTCGAGCCTTTCCCTCCCGGCCCGGTCACAAACAAGCGCCCATGAACGGTTTCGCCGGGACGTGGCAGCCGCTCGACATAAGCGGTCAAATCCATATTAAAACTGCCCACAACCACAATTTTGGCTGGCATGAAAATATATCCTTTTTACGCTGTAATTTGCTGTCCATTCTTGGAAGGGATTATACCGCCAGACTCAAATGGAGACCTATAATCTATGGAACCAAGAAGGCGATAAAAGGCACAGCCCTATGGAACCTTTGATCATGACAATCGAAGCTGTATATCCAGCTGAAAACGGAGGCAGTACGGTTGAAGGGCATATTCAACAAGGAATGCTTACTTTAGGGCAAGCAATCAAGCTAGAAACTCCCGGTGAAACACCACTCAAAAGTGAGAATTGGCACTTCATCGGTTTCATAAAATCGGCAAATGACTCACCGAGCCGCGACAATCTGATCGTGCTTATCGAGGATATTCCAGTGCAGCAACTTCAAAAAGGGATGGTTATTCGCCAACCCACTTTAACCTCAGAAAACTCGGCTTTATTATTCGCAAAGCGCTTTGAGTTCATTGTTCCGCTATCTATCGAGGGATGTCAGGCGAGGGTCATCAATTTGGCTGACGTTCACATTGTTGCTCAAAATCAGCATGAAGTTCTATTTATGAAGTCCCCGCGCAAAAGTTATGTCTGTGCGATTACTACACTCAGCTCGAACAGCCCAACATTCTCGCGCATTGCTGGACGCGCAGGAATACGATGGATTGAACTCCGGCGCATTTTGTTACTGGATACAGCACTTATAGGCATAGTTTTCGTTCTATCGGCTCAGCATATAGAAGCGACAATCATCCTTGCTGGAATCCTGATTTTGCTTCCTGTGCTCCTTGAATTAACAACGGTCTACACCGTCATTTCCGGTCTAAAACGCGATTTAGGAGCCTAAACTCTCCTGTTGAGCATGATAATTAGGTTGGAACATTCGGGAGCAATAACGCCGATTTACCTGATCGACAGCGTACTCACACCGCCGGAATAGCCGATTCTCTGCATTACTGCCCTCGCTCGACAAGTTCCCGCGAGGGATTATGCCGGAAAAACATCTTTCACAGCGAGCTTAAATCCAGGCAGCACGTCACCGCCCTCAAGGATGTCATTTTCAGTAAAAGGCAAGCTAATAATAGCTTTATCTTCATTCAAGGTCATCACATATACCGTTCGCTCCTCGGCATAAACAGCCCAGACCACACGGGTTCCAGCATGAAGGTATTCGCGTGCCTTCTTGAAAATATCCTCATCAGGCGAAACCACTTCAACCGCCAGATCAGGTGCAAAGGGAAATTCCACTCCCTCAAGTTTTAAATTATGTGATTTAGACACAAATCCTATATCAGGTCGTCTTACGCGCCCCAAAGCCAGTTTGAATCCACCGTCTGCACCCGTTACGAATCCGAGGTCGTTCGTTATCACATAAGTATTCACGAAAGTTCCAATGCGCATTCCCGTGACCGTATTGAGACGACTGGATGACCCCATATCGAAAATAACCCCATCTTCGAGTTCAAGACGCTTATCTTCGTTTTCGGGCAGGCTGGCAATCTCGAAAAATTCTTCAGCCGTATACAGTCTTTCCCGCAGCTCCATTTCGTATCTCCATCACTTACTCATCTTGATTATACGCTATCTAAGCCTTCTCCACCCATTCCCCTATCGGCATCATCTCACCGGCGCGGATGGCGACTTTGAGGCGGTTTTCGGCAGGGGTGATGGGGCATGACCAATCCGGGCCATAGGCGCAGTAGGGCGAATAAGCCATGTTGAAATCGACATGGAATTGATTATCACCCAGATATTCCGGCTCTAAATAGCGTCCGGCAGGATAGGTATCCGTCCCGGCCCCGGCATCAACGAACGGCAGGAAAAAGCCATAATCGGCCTCGTAAATCGTAAGATGTGTTTCCTCTCCATCCACCGTGAATCTAAACTGACCATAACGCTTGTACTGGCGCAATTGTCCGGTGGTGGTCTGAATCGGCACGAATTTGCCATCGTTGAAGGCTTCAACTTTCACTTTCAGATCGAGTTCGGGATTGTAATCGTAGTAACGCAGTCCATCGAATTTCACCTGCTGATCGAGTGTCAGCGGGGACTGTGGATGGGTCTTGAAAAAGTGGTCTTTCTCCTGCCGCTGCTTCTGTAACTGCTGTGCGTTCATAGCTAATGCTCCTTTATTATTAGCGGATGGTCGAAAAGTCGGCGGATTCAGCCGCTTTGAGCATCGCGCGAATATCGTCGTAATCCCTATCCTGTATCGAAACAAAACGCTCGAAAAAACCTGCCGACAATATGCCCTTTGCTGAAGGATCATCCCCTATCGACAGCAAAATAGACTTCACATCGGCTTTGAGTGACGCGGGTAAATCCGCTCGTGCGACGACAGGCTGAATGGTCGAAGGGCCGAGCGCATCGATAATTTTGATCTGCTCTGCGCGACGACAGGCTGAATGGTCGAAGGGCCGAGCGCATCGATAATTTTGATCTGCTCTGCCAATTCGGGATGATCGCGCATCTCGACGGATAAGACCTGCGAATCAATCGCTGCGCCGTCGACTTTTCCATTGACGACCATGCGGATGGCTTTCTGATGCCAACCTGCATCAATCACCTGACTGAAAAAGCCATGCGTCTCACCCATTTGCACCAAATGATGACGGGTAATACCATAGCCGGACTGCGAAACCATTTCATTGTACGCCCACGAATGTCCACGCAAATCCGCAAAAGATTTCATAGGATTATCGCGCCGCACAATCACATCCGAAAAGTAAATCGGCTTCCCACCATAACGCTCACCCTGCAAAACCGGGGCAGCCAGCACATCGACTGGCGGCGGATTCAAGTTCATCATCTGCACATAGGGCAGGCCGCAGATAAAAGCAATGTCCGGGCGCAGTTCCGCGAATTGGTCATGGGTATCACCGACCACAATTTCTGTCTCGCAGCCTAATTTCCCGCCCACATAATCCGCAATGAAGCGATAGACAGGCAAGACATTCGGCGCGAGAAAAGTTGCAAAGCGCAATTTTGGATGATCGTGCATAGCTTCTCCAAATCCTGCTCACCTTTGGACACCGTATAGGACAACATTATTACAAGGCAAACACATAGATTGTCCAATTTGGCTATATTCGCGGCAGGCGTATACGGGCTATAAAATGAGGAACTATTCAGGGGAGCCAATAGATATGATTGACCTTTCGCCCGACGAATTCCGCCAGCTTGGTTATCAGGCCATAGACCTCCTCGCCCAACAAATGGCCGCCATTCGCGATTTGCCGACACGCCAGCCGGTACCGGAAGACTTGAAACAGCGCTTTTTGCACCAACCGTTACCAGAAACGGAATCTGATCCGAGCGAACTGTTGAACACTTTCGCTCAGGATGTTTTACCTTATCCGATGGGCAATGCCAGTCCACGTTTTTTCGCCTGGGTCAATTCACCTCCCGCGCCGATGGCGGTTCTGGCAGAGTTGCTGGCAGCAGGCATGAATCCGAGTGTAGCCGGGGGCGATCATGCTGCAACCTATGTCGAACACGCCGTCCTCAACTGGCTTAAAACGATTATGACCTTCCCATCCAGCGCCGGAGCCGTACTAGCCAGTGGCGGCAGTGTGGCGAATCTGATCGCGCTGGGGGTGATGCGGCATGTCAAAACGGGTGGGTCTGTTCGTGCAAAGGGCTTTCAGGAACAATCCGCGCCGATGATAATCTACACCTCGACACAGGGGCATGGCTGCATCCAGAAAGCCATCGAAATCCTCGGCTTCGGCAGCGACAGCCTGCGCAAAATCCCGGTAGACAGCAATTATCGTATGAATATGGATGCGCTCAGGGAGCAAATTCGGGCGGATCGTGCTGCTGGACTGCTGCCCGTGTGCGTCGCCGCCAGCGCGGGAACGGTCAACACGGGCGCGATTGACCCGTTGGATGAAATTGCCGATTTATGCGCGGCGGAAAATCTGTGGTTCCATGTGGATGGCGCGTATGGCGGCGTGGGCATTCTGGCACAACCTTCGTTATACAAAGGCATCGAACGCGCCGACAGTCTGGCGATTGACCCGCACAAGTGGATGTACATGCCCGTGGAATGCGGCTGTGTGATGGTCAGGGATGCGCAGGCCATGCGTGATAGTTACAGCCTCGTCCCGGCTTACCTGCGCGATGATGCCGTGATGCCCTGGTTCAGCGAATTCAGCATCCAGCAGACACGCAGTTTTAAAGCGCTCAAGCTGTGGATGGTCATGCAGCAAATCGGCGTGGAAGGCTACCGCGAACTCATCAGCCGGGATATTGCGCTGGCAAGAACCTTGCAGGCGAAAATTCAGGCGCGGAGTGATTTCGAATTGATCGCCACAGGTTCATTGAGTGTGACCTGCTTCCGTTATAAGGCAAACGGGGTTGAAGATATAAACAGCCTGAACAAGAAGCTGGTCGAAATCGTCCAGCGCGAGGGAAAAACATTCCTGACCACCACAGAACTGGATGGGCGGCTGGTACTGCGTGCCTGCATCGTCAATTTCCGCACGACGGAGGCTGATCTGGATATTCTACTGGATGCCGTTGCGGAAGCGGGAACACGAATCCTGGAGAAAATATCCTAAAGCAGATTTACTGTGGAGGTGGGTTATTTTGAGGGGCAGAGTTGATAGCCGCAGCAACAGTAAAACCAACCGACACGGGAATAGCGGCAATCAGTCCTAAAATCATGCCTGCCAAAAGGCACGCGACCATAGCCGTCATACCTAAAAGCGATTTATGACGTGCCATCGCCACAATAAGGGGGCACAAACCGCATACGAAACCAGCAAGCAACCCTGCTTCTATAATTTCCTGCGGGATACGGGGATTCATCGTAATGTACACCCGGCTATTTAGATAATTCGTATATTTGTATTATGAGGGGAAATGGGCTGGCATAAGCAT
>JBGAGR010000276.1:0-10093 GCA_044226645.1 Aggregatilineales bacterium | reverse complement strand
AAAGTGCGGCATATGGGACATAGAAATGCCGCATTAAATGCCGCACCGACATGAATGTCGACAACAAAGGCGACATTTCCCCTTGCAAATGTCGCCGGGCGACAAATATCCGACAACGCCCTTATTGTCGATGAACATGATGATGATGAAGGTCTTCGAACAATCGAATAACGGCCACAGCCACAATTTTCCGCCACAGCCACCGCCGCCGCCACCGCCACAATCTTCCTGTGACTTGTGGCCTCGCCGCCACAACAGCCACAAATCTCTGGCATTTATGACAAATCCCAAAACTGCGTTTGTCTTTTTACTAAAAACGAATAACTAACCACGAACAACCTTCCTATGCGACGATGACCTTCGATCCATAACATTCCGAATGTGAATCCATTTTGAGCGGATTCGTGTTACGCTATCCGTAAAATGCGGCGCGGAATTGTGGATAAGGAGAAATCAGCATGGCAACGCTGTCGGATAGCGAAGATACAACGCTTAAGCTGGACGAAAATCAAAGTCAAACGGCTATGAGCATCGGGCGCTTTGACTGGATTATGACCGGATTATCGTTGTGGCTGGTCGGCGGTCTGTTTCTGGATGGATGGGCACATTCACACGGCAATATCGACGATGTGTTTTTCACGCCCTGGCACGCGGTGCTCTACAGCGGTGGCGCGGCGATTACCGGATTTCTGGTCTACCAGCAGCGCCGTGCGATTCAGGGAGGGCACACCTGGAAAAACGCGCTGTCCTCGGCTTACTGGATTTCATTAATCGGCTGCGGCTTGTTCGTGCTGGCGGGGCTGGGCGATCTGGTCTGGCATGAATTATTCGGCGTGGAAGTCAGTGTTGAGACGCTGCTCAGTCCGACACATTTACTATTGGTGCTGGCGGGCGGCATGATGATTACCGGGCCGATTCGCTCGGTCTGGGGGCGCTACTGGTCGGATGAAAATCACGGCTGGAAGGTTATGGGGCCGCTGCTGATTTGCGCCACACTGTTTATCGCCACGCTGATGTTTTTCACCCAATTCGCCAATCCGAGCAACTTTGTCTATGCCGCGTATCGTCCGGTTGGATCGGCAGAAGGCTATCGGGCACAGGCGTTAGGGGTCGCCAGCCTGCTGATTCAGGGTGTGCTGCTGGTCGCGCCGATTTTGTATCTGCTCAAACGCTGGCGGCTGCCGCTCGGCACAATCACGCTGATTTTCACCGGGACTACCGCGCTCATGTCGGTTTTTCAGGATCGCTACAGCCTGATTCCCTTCGCACTGGTGGCGGGAGTGATTGTGGATGGCTTGCTGCTGCTGGTGAAGCCTGCTACCGATAAACCGATGCGCTTTTACACCTTCGCTTTCCTCGTGCCCGCTGTCTTTGATGCGCTGTATTTCATCGGCGTGCAGATGACACAGGGCGGGATTGTCTGGAAAATCCATCTCTGGCTGGGGTCGATTTTCATGACGGGCGCGGTAGCAGTCATGCTGGCCTTTCTGATCGTCTCGCCGCTGTGGGACGGGGAAAGCTGATGCATCTGCGGCTGCTGCCGGATATATTTGGCATCGCAAAATTGGAGCCTCCGCAGGCATTTCCGGCATGGCTAAAAGATGCGGCCTTATTTTTTATTGCGCGGACAGAAGATGAATATTCGATCATGTGTCCGCAGGCGTATATTCCCGAAAGCGTTCCCTACAGCACGGGGTATCGCTGCCTGCGCGTGGATGATGTGGCCTTTGATGAAATCGGCGTGGTGGCGCGGGTATCCAAGCCGTTAGCCGACGCGGGATTGAGTTTGTTTCTCGTGTCCACGCATGATCGCGATTATGTTTTCGTTCACGGGGATGATTTGGATATAGCGCTTCAGGTGTATAAGGAGTATGGATTAGTGGTGCGATAAAAATATCTACTCTACTGTGAGGCTTATATGGTGACACGCGAACAGAAATACACGACCTTTCGGTCTCTGCATGAACGTCCCGGTGCTTTTATCATCCCCAATCCCTGGGATGCGGGAACGGCGCGAATCCTGACCGCATTGGGTTTCGAGGCGTTGGCGACGACCAGCGCGGGTTATGCCTTCTCGATTGGACAGCAGGATTCACCAGCCGTGCTGACAAGAGAGGCTATTTTGGCAAATGCGAAAGCGATAGTCGAGGCAACCGATTTGCCCGTGTCGGCAGATTTGCAGAATGGATTCGGCGATTCGCCGGAACATTGCGCGGAAACCATTCGCCTCGCAGCGGACAGCGGATTGGCTGGCGGATCAATCGAGGACGGGACAGGCGATCTCAATAAACCCATTTATGAATTCCAACTGGCGGTGGAGCGGGTAGCGGCAGCGGCAGAAGCGGCACATGCCTGCCAATTCGTGCTGACCGCCAGATGTGAGAACTTCCTGTATAGCAGCCCTGATCTGGATGACACCATACGGCGCTTGCAAGCCTATGAGAAGGCAGGCGCGGATGTTTTGTACGCACCGGGGCTGACCACTCTGGACGCGATTCGGCAGGTTTGCGGAGCGGTGTCCAAGCCTGTCAATGTCGTCATGGGCTTGAAGGGAGGCACTTTTTCGGTTGAACAACTGGCGGCTGTTGGAGTGAAGCGTATCAGTGTCGGCGGTTCTTTGGCGCGTGCCGCTCTGGGCGCGGTTGTGCGTGCCGCGCAGGAAATGAAAGATAAAGGTACTTTTACTTACGCGACTGACGCGATTTCGCATACTGAAGCTGGCAGCTATATGGCGAAATAGAGTGGAAATACGATGTCTACATCGGATCGGTTACTTATCACCAGTGATCTTGAGCCAAAACCGGCTCTACAATTGTTTGCTAAGATACTCGATGTAAACGATGAAATTCAAGCAAAGCAACCAACCCCTCTAAATCTGGTGTTTTCAGTTCGAGGACAGGGGTGGACTGCCTACAGCAGTGATTTTACAAAGCTGACTGTAGCCAAATCTTTCATTGAGAGGCAACTTGGTATCATTCCAACTGTAGAGATAAGCATCCGGTTTGACAGGTCGGCAGATATCATATCAATTCGATTTGAATTGCTGAATGCTGTGCTTGAAGTAATTAACCAAACACACTGGGACATCGCTCTAATGCATTATGGTAGTAAAGTTATGATGCTGCGTCGATCTGGTCGTCTCATCCTAAAAAAGGATGAACTCTATTGGACACACGAATGGCTAAAGACAGTAAAGCAGCCCTACACAATGGAAGCTATACCAGAGTTATAGCCTGTAGGTTGTCAAATGAAGTAGTTAATCCAAATACTTTGCCGCTTCATCAAATGTGGCCTGTGCAGCAGTTCCCCCTGCTGCGCGGGTCGAGAGTCCACCGCAGATACATGCCAGCCGTAATGACTTTGCGGTGTCCCAGCCGTTGAGCCAGCCGTAGATGAATCCGGCATCGAAGGAGTCGCCCGCGCCCGTTGTATCGACGACCTGTACCGGAATCGATTCAGCGCTAGTGATAGTTTCGCCCTGTCGTGCTAATGCACCATCCGCCCCGCGTTTGAGCGCCACCAATGGCACAAGTTGACTGGCGATTTTCAGTGCGGCGTGAATATCATCCGTCCGGGTAATTGCGCACAGTTCGGTTTCATTCGGCAGCAGAATGTCGGTATGGCGTAAAGCATCGTGCAGACCGTCATTCCATCGTTCCGCCGGATCATAATTGGTGTCCATAGAAGTCGTGAGTCCCTGCGCATGAGCGGCTGCGAACAAGCGCGGAATATCGGGGCGCAGATTATCGAGTAGAAAATAGCTCCCCAGATGCAGATGTCGAGCGCGGGAAAGCATCGTCAGGTCGATTTCATCATAGCGCAGCGCGGTAATCGAGCCGGAATAGGTCAGGATGGCGCGGTCATTGCCGCGTGATAGCACCAGCGTCAACCCGGTTTTAATGGTCGTGTCAACGATCACGCTGCTGGTATCAACACCACGCGCAGCCAGTTCGCGCAGCATGAACCGTCCGAAGTCATCATCACCGACTTTGCCAATGAAGGCGGCTTTCAAACCGAGCCGTGCCGCTCCACAGGCGAAAATTGCCGATGAGCTGCCGATGGTCAGCGTGGCATCATCGACCAGCTTTTCCACCTGACCAAACGCGGGAGTGACATCGCCGCGCAGAATCAGGTCAACATTCAATTCCCCCACGACCAGCACATCAAAGAGGCGGCTTTCAGGTGGTAATGGTTTCAATGCCAAGTTCTTGTAATGCCTTTAGAAAAAGGGGTGGCGCGGAAGTATCCGTCACGAAGGTGTGAACCGCCGTCATCGGCGCGACAAAAGTGGTCGATACCCGCTCACATTTGGTGTGGTCAGCCACCACGATAATTTGTTTACCGATCTGCAAAATCGCGCGATCGGTCTGAGTCTCCGGCAAAAAATCGTTGGTCAGACCATTTTTGATGTCCACCGCGCGGATGCCGATAAACACCTTGTCGGCGCGGAGTTCGGTCAAAGCCTGCTCGGTGATATGCCCGATGAAAGACATCTCGCTTGGACGGAGCAGACCGCCCAGGCTGATGAGCGAAATATCCGGCATTTTGGCCAGCGCGTTCATCGCCAGCAGCGAATTGGTGATGACGGTGATGTCCCGCAGACCGCGCAGATGATTGGCGACTTCCAGCACCGTCGTCCCACTGCCGAGAAAAAGTGTATCGCCATCACTGACCAGCGCTGCGGCAGCCGCGCCGATGCGCCGTTTTTCGTCGGATTGATCGTCCGCACGCAGTGAAAGAGGCGGTTCCGGTGGGGCGTGGTGAGTGGCGATAGCGCCGCCGTGAATGCGCTGGATGCGCTCACTTTTTGCCAACGCTTCCAGATCACGCCGCGCGGTTGCCGGACTGATGTCAAAAGCCTCACAGATTTGCTCAACACTCACCCGCTGACGCTGTACGATGAAGTGATAGAGTTGTTCCTGGCGTTCATAGCCGGAGAGGGCGGGTTCTTCTGCTGGCAACGTCAATCCAATCACAAACAATCATAAATTCAACCCATTTCTATCATTTATAACGGGGAATGTCAATCATTTAGCGCACTTTGGTTGACAGAGTGCCGCGCGGGTGTTAGAGTTACCTGATTAATTGTGATTACTTGTGATTGGTTATGGTGAGCATTGATGGCTGATTCTACATCAAACCCACAGCATGACCTCTTTTTGAGCGATTTCCAACCCCGCGCTCAAGTGCGTGTCAAAACCACGACTGTCCTCAAACCTCGCTTCCCTGTTATCGATGCACACGACCATCTAGCTGAACCATTCGGCGGCGGCTGGGATAAACGCCCGGTCAGCGAACTGATTGACCTACTGGACGAAGCTGATGTGCGCGTGTATGTCGATCTGGACGGCGGCTGGGGCGAGGATATTCTGAACCGCCACCTCGATCATTTCAAAGCTGCCGCGCCGGAACGCTTCCGTATCTTCGGTGGAGTCGATTGGTCGAAATGGCCTGAACACGGCGACAAATTTGGCGAATGGGCGGCGGAACGGCTGCATCAACAGGCGGCACGGGGCGCTCAGGGACTCAAAATCTGGAAGCCGTTCGGTCTGCATGTGCGTGACCAACACGGCGCACTCGCCGCTGTCGATGACCGCCGTTTAGACCCCATCTGGGAAACTGCCGCTGAACTCAAGCTGCCTGTGCTGATTCATGTGGCTGACCCGGTGGCCTTTTTCGAGCCGCTGGACGCGACCAACGAACGATGGGAAGAACTTCATGCGCATCCTGATTGGCAGTTCCCCTCTCCACCCTTCCCTTCCTTTATGACCATCATGAACGGTCTCGCCTCGCTGGTGATGAATCACCCGCGAACGACCTTCATCGGCGCACATGTCGGCTGTTACGCGGAAAATCTGGAATGGGTCGGGGCGCTGCTGGATAAATGTCCGAATTTTTATGTTGACCCCAGCGCTCGGATGGGCGAACTCGGACGACAGCCCTACAGTGCGCGGCGCTTCTTCATGCGCTATGCGGATCGCATCCTGTTCGGCACCGATGCCAGCCCTGATCTGGATGCGTACCGCCTGTACTATCGCTTTCTGGAAACTGATGACGAATACTTCAATTACAACCTCTCGCCTGTACCGGGGCAAGGCCGCTGGTATGTGTGCGGTTTATATCTGCCGGATGATGTGCTGAAAAAAGTCTACTATGACAATGCCGCGCGTGTGCTGGGCATTTCCTAACAGATAGATATTTTTATAGGAGCTGTAAAAGATGAATATGACCCGAAAATACTGGATGGCTGGGCTGCTCGCCATTTTGCTGCTGGCGCTGACAGGCATTACGCAGGCTCAGGATCAACCTATCGAAATTAAATACATGATGTGGGGATCGCCGGAAGAACTGGCAGTCTGGCAAACGATTGTCGATGAATTCCAGACAGCCAATCCGGGTATCCATGTCACGGTGGATGTGAGCGATTGGGACTCCTACTGGGATAAGCTGCAAACGCTGTTCGCCGGGGGAACACCACCCGATGTCTTCGCGATGGATGCGCCGCTCTTCCCGGATTGGCAGTCACGCGGGGTGCTGCTGAATATGCAGCCCTATATTGACGCGACACCCGGTTTTCTGGATGGCATTTATCCAGTGACGCTGCAAGTCTACCAGCGCGAGGATGGTTATTACGGCCTGCCGCGCGATTTCCAGACGATTGTGCTGTACTACAACAAGGATATGTTCGACGCTGCCGGGATGGCTTACCCGGATGATACATGGACGATGGATGATCTGAAGGCCGCCGCGAAAAAGTTAACACTCGACAGCAACGGGGATGGTATCACTGACCAGTGGGGCTTCTCCACCGATTTGTGGGACATGGAGTTGTTCTGGAGCGAGGCCATCTGGAGCTTCGGCGGCAATATCCTGAATGAGGATTTCACGAAAACGCTGCTCAACGAAGGCGGCGCGAAGGATGCCTGGAGCTTTATCGGCAGCATGATGCTGGATGACAAATCCATGCCCGACCCGAATCAATCGGCACAGTTCGGTAATGATCCCTTCGCGGCGGGTGTTTCCGCCATGACGACGATTGGTCACTGGGTCGTACCGCAGTATGCCACGCTGCCCTTTAAATGGGATGTCGCGCCGATACCTGCCGGGCCGAATGGACGTGCAACCAGCGTCAACAGCGCCGGATTCGTCATCGCCAATGGTTCACAGCATCCCGATCAGGCATGGGAGCTGGTGAAATTTGCGGTTGGCGCAGGTGGTCAAAGCCGTCTCTCGCAGCTTGGCTTCGCAATCCCGGTGCTGCAAAGTATCGCGGAGGGGCCGGATTATCTGGAACAAGAATCGGTGTCGATTAACCAGAAGGTCTTTTTGGATGCACTGGACTATGCCCATGTGAAGCCAGCCTTCCGGGGTTACGATGAATGGGCGACCACTATTGGTGACGGAATGCTGCCCGTCTGGAATGGTGAAGCACCGCTGGACGATACACTCAATGAAATCGTCCCCGCTGCCGATGATGTGCTGGCGAATAATCAGGGATAGAATTGCGATATGTAACCCATTGCTGTATCCGGTAAATCTTTGAGAGGGCGCTTCGCGAAGCGCCCCTACTAAAGTCGATATTTTTTACCAGATGCAGCATTAATGGGCGGAAATTTCCGGCCTAAAATAATTGATGGTGGGTCTGTAGGGGCGTAGCAGTGCTACGCCCCTACCAAAACCCCCTCAGATTCGCGATTAGTGGCAATGAATCGTTCAATTTCATGGTGAGGATAATCAGGAGATGCAATCCGGTATAAAGCCAATCGGGCGCGAACGGTGGTGGGTGCTGATCTTACTCGCGCCAACGCTGGTCGGCCTGATTTTTGGCGTGTTTGGCTCGGTAGCGGCGACGGTAGGCATCAGCTTCCTGAAATGGGATTTGCTGACGCAGCCGATTTATGTCGGGCTGGATAACTTCAGCAAGTTATTGACCGACAATGCGTTTCAAAAAGCGCTGGTCAACACCTTCGCCTTTAGCCTGCTGTATGTGCCGCTGGTGATTATCCTATCGCTGGCAGTGGCGGTACTGCTCAACCGTAAAATTAAGCTGGTCGGCTTGTTCCGTGTCCTCTACTTTCTACCCGTCGTATCGTCATCGGTGGCGGTGGGGTTGGTGTGGCGATGGATTTATGGCAGCGATACGGGACTGCTTAACTACTTGCTGATTTCACTTGGACTTCAGCCCGTTAACTGGCTGGGGACACAAAACGCGCTGATTTCAGTCGTGATCGTCAATGTGTGGGGCGCGATTGGCGAAGGGATGATCGTCTTTCTGGCGGGGTTGCAGGCCGTTCCGCGCGAGTATTATGAAGCCTCAGAGGTAGACGGCGCGAACCGCTGGGCGCAGTTCCGCCATATCCAAGCCTTTGAGTTCATCTACATCCTGACGCGCACCGCAGGCGGCGGTTCGACCACACCCACGCTGGTTTACTCCATCTATCGCAGCGGATTCGCCAACTTCCGCATGGGGTCTGCCAGCGCACAGGCTATCGTGCTGACCGTGATTATCTTCATCCTGACGCTCATCTATTTCCGCTTACAACGCCGCTGGACGGACTATGAATAAAAAAGGCACTCGCGAACATCTGCTGGATGCTGCTACCTACATTGTTTTGATAATCGGCGCACTGGCGATGGTCGGGCCATTTATATGGATGATCTCGACAGCCTTTAAACTGCCTGCCGACCAATTCAGCCGGACATTGATTCCGCCCACGCCGACGCTGGAGAATTTTCAGAAGTTGTGGGAGGCGCTGCCCTTCACAACCCTGATTATCAACAGCCTGAAAATCGCGATTCTGAGCACGATTGGTCAGATGATTACCTGTGCGATGGCGGCTTTTGTGTTTGCGGTGGTGCAGTTCCGCTTCCGCAATGTGCTGTTTCTAGCGCTGCTGGTCACGCTGATGATCCCGTTTCAGGTGACGATTGTCCCTAATTTCGTCCTGTTCCGCTGGCTGGGGTTGTATGGGACGCAAGCGCCTCTGTGGCTGCCTGCCTTCTGGGGCGGTGCGTTCGGGACATTCCTGCTGCGCCAGTATTTCCAGACCATCCCGATTGATCTGGCGGAAGCCGCGCGGGTGGATGGCGCGTCGCTGATGCGTATCTTCCTGCGGATTTATCTACCGCTGGCTCGTCCGGCACTGGCAGCGCTTTCGATTTTCGTCTTTTTGCAGTCGTGGAATAACCTGCTGACCCCGCTTATCTATCTGCCAAGCGATTTGCAGCAAACAACGCTCCCGGTGGGACTGGCACTGTTTCAGCAGCAGTACGGTGGCAAGTGGACGATCATGATGGCGGGTTCGCTCATCAGCATCGCACCGATTATCCTCGTCTTTTTCTTCGCGCAGAAGCAGTTTATCGAGGGCATCGCGCTGACAGGTGTGAAACACTAGGCGAGATCTTATGATCCCGCCTTGTTTGTTAGATTCTGACCCATTCCTATAGGGCTTCGAAATAGGTCTGGATTTTCTTTGCCATCAATTTGCGCCGCTCAGCCAGGAATGTTGGGTAATCCGCTAATGTCATTCGCTCCATTCCGTCTGGAATGCAATTCATGGCAAAATTTTCTTTTAGCTCGGTCAAGTCTGTAATATTTCCATATCGCTTTTGACCACCGTTGCATTGTTCCAGCAGTTGACCAAAATACACAGACGGCTCTTTGTTGCTAATGGCAATATTGATCTCGCTTTGAGCAACTACATAATTGGCAACCTGATTATACTGACCTTTTGAAAGCCCGTTTTTCTTGAGAAAGTCACGCGGGAATATATGATGAATATCCGACTTGATCATCAGTTCGTGTGTCGACATATCTCGCGAAAGAAATCCTTTATCATTCAATTTCACCTGTGCTGCCAGAAACACACGAAAATAGGGACTTGTACCTGATGACGTATCCAGTGCTTGAGGCAAAGTCGTTGACCAGAAAGCATCGGATAATTGACCACGAATCAAAGTGTCGGAATACGATTGAATACCGACGGTATCAAGTTGTCGAATATCAAAGTCTATGGTCGATTCTGGCGAACCAGAGTATCGTCCTGTGAGCATCGACATAACGAACCAGCGGCGTACATATCTCTCAATATCA
>JBGAGR010000275.1:0-10246 GCA_044226645.1 Aggregatilineales bacterium | reverse complement strand
TGCCTGACCACAGCCATAGGCTGTCGAGTGTTGTCACCCACAGCGGCGGAGTCTCCGTTTGAGCATTGACGACTCCGGCGCTCAATAATCCGACGAGAAGGATGATGCACAGTAAACGTTTGACCATTCAGGAAACCTCAGCTTTCAACTATACAGGAGCGCCTTGAGATACTTATGATAATTCTATTCCGCAAGTTTTATTCCATCAGCGATTTTCTGGGCAATATCGGGAGAGTAATGCGTGAAGAATGATACTGCGAAACGTCCTTCTGTGCCTGCCAAATCACCTGAACAATGAATTGAACGGCCAGTGACTAGCGCTTCATCAAGCAGACTACAGCTTATTGGATAAATATCCGTTCTCCGAGTGTTTCCACGAGATAATATGTCAATCATCAAGTCGTTTCTAAAGGCCTCAGGTGTGGATTTAGTGACTTGCGCATAGGATAACCGAATGACGCAGGTTACACCATTGCTCGAATCAAACCACTCAAGTCCGTGAGGGCGAATTTGGGGTATAGATTCTAAATCTTCAGGCAGCCATGTCAATTCAACCAGCGGAATATTCATCAATTTGGACACTTGAGCAGGTGTCATACCTTCTGTATAGCCTTCCATGCAATTGATAGGTGTTGCTGTTGGCATTTGCCGAGCTGACCAATCCTGAATCAGTAACATCAGAGACAAACTGATAGTCGCTAGAACAATGCCGATGAGTAATAGAGAGCATAAAATCCATGATTTCTTCATAACCGTTAGAATAATCTCTATTCTGCGAACTTCACCTCATATGACTTTGCGCCTGCTTCAACAAAGCGTACCAGCTTTTCCGCTTCATCTTCCAGCGCCGTATGGTGAGCGGTGGCCTGCTTCAACAAAGCGTACCAGCTTTTCCGCTTCATCTTCCAGCGCCGTATGGTGAGCGGTGGACAATCGCGCAAAAGGTTCAATCGTCAGGGTTGCCATACCTTTTTTCGTCTCGCTCGTCCAGACACCTGCCACGAATCCATCCAGCAGAAAAGTTGCTGCCACGCGCAAACCGGGAAGATAGACTTTCGAGCGGTGTTCATCGGCAACGATGCGGGTGCGGTTGCTGTGCGACAGCAGGATGTTATCAAACTCCGGCAGGAAGCGTACCGGGACGGGAGTATTCTCATCGGGGATAGTGGCATCCGGTAGATCAAATAATTCGCGGCGGTTTTCGTCACGGTAAACCACCAAATCCGGCTTGAGTTTGTCGAAAGCCGCTTTCAATTTCTGCAAGCCTGACCATGTTTGCATATCGGTCACACCAGCGGGGCCAAAAGCCGCCAGATAGCGGAAGACCAGTTCACGGAAATGATCGGCCTCGTCAATCGGCGCATCAATCCATGATTCTGCCAGCGTGAACTGCGGATTGCCCGGATAGCTCCATCCGCTGCTGATGGGAACCTGCACCAGCGGCAGATGCGTCCGCACCAGATAACGCATCGCGCCCACATCATAATCGGGCATTTTTTCAGTCAGCATGGCGCTGATTTCGGCGAAGGTGCGTGGCGATTCGGCAATATATTCCCGCGCCATTTTTAACAACGCCGCCTGATCGAAATCGGCTTTGCGATTTTTGACAATCGCGCTCCATCCGGCGGTCAGGGCAGGCTGAATCGTCGCGCGGAAATGGGCATAATCCGCCGCTGTCGAGAGGTGCAGTGTGCCGCGTATGAACGTGGTTTTGATGATAGTGTGGTCATCGAGCAGCCGCGCGAGGTCGTCACGCTGGAAATTCTCGATGCGCGTCCACAATCCGGCATAAGGCGCTTGTGCCGCCTGTGCCTGTAAGCCGATCAGCCGCTCCACCACTGCCGGAACAGGCTGTTTTACCCGCTCCAACAGGAATTGTCGGGCAAGAGTCGCCCGGTTGATTTCACGCAGCGTCAAAACACGTTCTGGCATAGTACAACTTTCTCGTTACGATTTGCACTGTATTCTGCCAAGCATACAATGGTAGGGTGTTTACTTACAAATTGAGGTGGATGTGAATCGAATTGCACAATACAGCTTCATTGCCCTTGCCGTGATTACACTGCTGCTGACGGTTGGCTTTTACTTGCAAATGTCCTGGGCAACCGATTTATGGATGTGGCCTGATGGACGGCTGACTTATATTTTCATCGCCTCGATTACCGCCGCCATCGCTGCACCTGTTTTCTGGATGGGCTTAAAGCGTGAGTGGGGTGCGGCGGTAGGTGGAGCTATCAATCTGGTGATTCAGGCGGCGGGGATTATGCTGTTTCTCCTCCAGCTTGCCGGACAGACCTCCGACTCAAATCTGATGATGTACGCATTGGCTTTTGGGGCGTTCGCACTGGCAAATGTAGGGATATTCCTGTGGAGCCGCCGTGTTCCGCTGCGTGATACCCGTCCTATACCGCGACCCGTTTATTTTTCTTTTGTCGTGTTTACGGTTGTACTGGCAGCCGTAGCAGTGGCGCTTTTGCTCAAGCTGCCAGTCGTTTTTCCCTGGCCTCTGAAGGCGGAAACATCCGTTATCATCGGATGGGTATTCGCCGGAACGGTAACCTATTTTGTTTATCCGCTGCTGCGTCCCGGATGGGGTAATGCACAGGGACAACTTCTCGGCTTTCTGGCCTACGATCTCATCCTCATTGTGCCCTTTTTACAGCACTTTAATGATGTTCTGCCAGAGCATCGCTTAAGCCTGACGATTTATACAGGCGTACTCATTTACAGCGGCGTACTGGCGATTTATTACCTGTTCCTGCACAAATCAACACTGATCTGGAAATAGCGCGCTTTTATCCGTTCGGTTCTAAAAAGTAGTTTCCATCCTGACTCTCGGCTGTCCACCCGACGAGGTCTTGATATTCAACTTTCCACCACGAGATTCCCTCGGCACAAACCGGGCCACCTTTGATCGTGAATACACCATTTTCGGGAATCTCGCCTACTTTCAAGCCATTCTGTGATGCTGAATCCCGCAAGTTGTTCGCACCATTGCCGGGAATAACACGCCCTGAGCCACCAAATTCCAATCTCGGTGGGAGCGCACCCAGACACCCAAGACCATTACGGCTGCTGGCGGTAGTTCCCGGTTTGACGCGCCATGCTACCGCCCCCCATGCCACTCCCCATGCGAATGCATCCGTGTCGCCCCCCGCTCCTATGGGTATTTTGGTGATATGTCCATTTCGCACAACGGCGACCCCGCCGTCATATTTGAGGGTCAAGTTGTCATATGTCCGATAAGCAATTGCCTGTCCATCGGGTGATATAGCAAAGTTTTCGGGTGAATCCCCGATATTGACCGGATCGCCTGTGATTTGCGACTGTTGTATTGTAAATCCTCCCGTAGGAGGGTCTTGCAATCTGCCGGGCATAATATCAAAGATTGTGTCGGGCTGGGTAGGGCTGTAGGCTTGCAGCGTGTCAAATACACCTTGTGATTCAGTTGTATGCGGATCGAATAAGTACCACTGCCAGTCGCTTAATAGGGCAAGGCGTTCCTGCCCCTGATAATGAACGTGCTCCCAGAAATTCCATTCAAACCCATCGTCGGCTAAGGGCAGCGTTGCCATGAGCTTGCCGTTCATGTCGTAGAATTGAAAATTCTCGAAGCCGTAGATCCACTCATCATTCAGGATCAGAAATCCGAAATCTCCCCAATCAATCGCGGGTTCATCGTAGAAACCTTGCAGCGGCAAATCTTTGATAACCGTGTAAGTCTTGTTACTCTGGAAGTCATAGGCAACCGCAATCGGCGTGTCCGTATACTCAGTCCAGGCGAGCTTTGAACCATCCGGCGACCATACGACATTCAGGTGTGTTGAATCGCTATCAAGCTTTGTGATTTCACCACTCGCGATGTCCAACGCCCACACGTCAGTTCGTGACTGACCGCTGTGCCCTAGTCCATTAACTTCCTCTTCCGATAAAGCAAGGTAAGCGACGTGTTTTCCGTCCGGCGAAATCACCGGCCTATAATTATGCCCCCAGTGCGTAATCTGGCGAACCGCAGTATCCCCTTCGTTCCATGACCATAAATCGCCCTTGATGAGCAAAAATATCGGTGCGCTGGAAGGCTGTGCGTTCGCAATGGGAACAATTCCCAACAGCAGCCAACTGAGACAAAAAAGCAGTCGCAGAGTTCGCCGCATGTATGTCCTCCCTTGTTTAGCGCAGCGTCGGAAAATATAGGCCGAAAGCGATTAGCACGATACCCAGGATGACATAGAAAACCCGCGCACCGTCATGCCCAAAAATGTTGACGATTAGACGCGCCCGGTAGTTATGCATAAACCAATCCCAATCCAACGCTGCCGCGACAATACAAAAAATCCCCGCCAGGACGAATATTAAAACCGAAGCCGACATGGTTTATCCCCCTAAAAACGGACGATGACTTTGCCGCTGCTTTTGCCGCTGTGCAGATATTCGACTGCGTCAACCACCTGTTCAACACCATTAAATGGAGTCGGGTCAACCGAGACCAGCAGCTTGCCAGCCTGATACAATTCTACGAGTTTTGCCATATGGTCGGGAACCTGCTTCATGAAATGCAGCAGGAACATGCCGCGCAGGGAAGCTGATTTGCCCAGCAGTTTGTAATAAATGCGCGTATCGCTGACCACTTCCGGCGTGGAGAGATATTCGGTGATGTAGCCGATGATGACCAGCCGCCCGCGAATCGCCAGGTTATCGACACAGGTATCGAACATCTTGCGCCCCACCGATTCGTAAATCAAATCCATGCCGCGCGGGTACTCATTTTTCAGCGCTGCGCCCAAATCTTCCGTTTTGTAGTTCACCACACGATCACAGCCAATCGCTTTCAGCAGTTCGGCCTTATCGTCGCTGCTGCATGTGCCGATGACGGTATTGCCTGCCAGTTTCGCCAACTGCACGGCGAATTGCCCCGTTCCGCCTGCCGCCGCTGTCACCAGCACGGTTTCACCGCTTTTCATCTCGCCTGTGAACGATAGCCCAATCGAAGCGGTTGTGCCGCTCAGGACAAGCGCCACCATCTCCGGCGTGGCTTCCGGCACAGGAATGGCATAACGCGCGCGTACCGTCACATATTCGGCATAACCACCCAGACTCGTGCTGGTCACAAAATCGCCCACCTTGTATTCCGTCACCTTTTCACCAACGGCGACCACTTCGCCGGTCATTTCCGCGCCGAGGTCGATAGGCGGTTGTGCGCCGGGAGTATAACCGCCCGCGCTGATGTTCACGTCAGTGGCATTCACGCCCGCAAAACGGTTGCGTACTGTGATTTCATGCGGGCCGGGGGGCAGCAGTTCGACTTCGACAATCTCTGCCGCCTCGCGGAAATGATTGGTAAAACGGGCGGCAACCACTTTGCGGTAAGTTTTAGGGAGCATTCAATATATCCTTTGCTGCGTTCTGGTCATGGATAACATCCGTCAAAACCCTTTGGCCCTGCTCAGGTTACGTCAGCTCGCTGTGCCCAGGCCATAATAGGGTTCGCATCAGAACCCCCTGATGGGATTATCGCAATATCCACCACTAGGGTGATGTCGAGGCTACACCTTTAGCGTACTATCTTCCCTATCTGTGGTTTTAATGTGCGTGAAAAGGATTACTCAGGATGGCATGGACGTGCAATAAATACCCAATTGCGATGAAAAACCTGGACAGCCAGACTCGTGAAAAGGCCATTGAGATCGCAAATGCCTTATTGGACGAACATTATGAAAAGGACAGCGCTGCGCGTATTGCGGTTGCCCAGGCAAAGAAGTGGATCGAATGCGATCATACCCACTCACGCCAATCGCCTTTGCATGTTGTGCCGCATCCTGAAGGGTGGGCAGTGAGGCGAGCCAACCTGACGAAATCCTGCTTTGTTTTTGACAGCATCCATGAGGCTGAGAAGGTTGCCTGGGAAATCAGCCAGCAAGAGCATGTCGGCATTATCATTCACGATGCCGATGGCGCTGTGCAGAGTCCCTTTGAACCCTCGCCACAATATGAAGGCGCAGTTATTTAGGAGCCGTCGTCAGGATCGCTAAATCTTTAAGTAATTATCGTTTCACTATGACAGATCGGTGATCGTATCCCCATCTGTTGGATAAATTTCAATTCTATGACAACGCCTGAATCAAACACGGAACTGATACCCTCAACATGGACAACCCGCCGCATTATTCTGGGGACGCTGGTTGTCGTTTTAGTGGCGCTTGGCTTTCTGCTGCTGTACCGTTTTCGTCTGGTAGCGGTAATCGTCTTTAGCGGCATCGTCATCAGCATTGCCATAGCACCGAGTGTCAACTGGCTCCATCGGCGCGGGATGCCCCGTTCGATCAGTGTCCTTCTAATCTACATGGTGCTGCTGGTGCTATTGGTGGGCACACTTGTGCTGCTAGTCCCTCCCATTATCGAGCAGTTCACAACCACCGTTCCCACGATTGAGCGCTATTATGATGACTTGAGATCGTCCTTGATGAATTCCCCCCTGTTGGCGCTTCGCCAGGTAGCCTTTCAGCTTCCGCCCCAACTCGATCTGGCTCTCCCCGCAGCGGCCTCACCGTCTGCGGCTGGTTCATTGGATGCAGTCGGTCAGGTGCTGAACACTACAGGCAGTGTTTTAAATGGACTCTTTACGCTGACCGCTATTTTTCTGATTGGCTTTTATTGGACATTAGAAGGTGAGGGTACGATTCGCGCCTTCTTACTGCACCTGTCCAATGAAAAACGGGACAGTGTACGTGAAGTAATCAGCGAGATTGAAAAGCGAGTCGGCGGTTACGTACGTGGACAGGGCATTATGGCGCTGACCATCATGATTGCGGATTTTGTCATTTTCTTAATCCTCGGTTTACCAGCGGCGCTGGCGGTGGCAGTGCTGGCGGGACTGTTTGAGGTCATTCCCGTTCTCGGCCCTACGCTGGGTGCGATACCGGCTGTACTGGTGGCTTTTTCATATGACTCGTCAAAAGTTATATGGGTAATCGCAGCGGGGATACTCGTTCAACTCTTTGAGAATAATGTGCTTGCTCCTCGCGTGATGCACAAAACGGTAGGCATCAACCCTATCGTCACCCTGTTAGCCATCGTTGCTTTTGGAGCCTTGTTCGGTTTTGCGGGTCTGTTATTAGCGATTCCCCTGGCTGCGATTATTCAAATTATTGCGGATCGCTCTCTGCTGCGCCCTCAGGCATCAGGGTTGGAAGCGCCGCTCGGACGTGACCGATTGAGTAAACTGCGTTTTGACGTGCAGGAATACGTTGTGGATGTGCGCAAGCTGGCTCAGAACAAATCCACTGGTACTGCTGCATCCGAAGTTGAGCCAGTTGAAGATACCCTTGAAGGAATTGCTGTGGAACTTGACCAACTACTCTCCCAGGCCGCTTTACCGGATGATGCATCATGAAACAATTAGCGTTGTCCACTGCGATTATTTTAGTCACTGTAACGGCGGTACTGCTGGTAGGGGAACTGCACAGTGTTGTCGTGTTGTTAATCATATCGCTGGTTATCGCTGCCACCCTACGCCCCTTAGTGGATTGGTTTGCGAGGCGCAATCTGCCGCGTTCATTGTCGCTGCTGTTCGCTTACATTATCTTTGTCGGCTTTATCATCGCGCTGGTCATGACGTTGAGCGCTCCCTTATTCAATGACGTACAGGCGCTCACCACCGACGTGACCAGCGGCTACGAACAGCTTACTAAACAGTGGCCTACGGGTACACCATTTCAACAGTCACTGGTGCAGCAGCTTCCGGCAGCCAAGGATCTTTACGAAGCGATCACTGGCCCACAGGGCAGTACGTTGTTGCAGGGCGCGTTAGGTTTCACATTGGGCTTCTTCGATTTACTCAGTCAACTGCTGATTTGTCTGGTACTGAGCATTTATTGGAGTGCCGATCAGGAACATTTCAAGCGCTTGTGGGTATCGCTCCTGCCGGTTGAGATGCGGGTTCGCGCTCGTGAAATCTGGCAGAATATCGAAATTGGCCTGGGCGGCTACCTGCGCAGTCAGTTGATTCAGAGTGTATTAGCCCTCATTTTGTTGAGCATTGGCTATCAGGTGTTGGGATTGAAGTATCCCATCGCTCTGGCAGTAATTGGGACAATCGGCTGGCTTATTCCCTGGGTGGGTGTCCTTATCGCCATTATCCCCGCTGCGCTGGTGGGATTGATGACTAGCCCCGCCTTGGGATTAGGAACGGCTGTATTCACCCTGGGTATACTGGCTTTTCTGGAATATTTTGTCGAACCGCGCTTGTTCAATCGTCGGCGTTTCAGTTCGCTGCTGGTAGTGATTGTCGTGCTCGTGCTGGTCGATCAATTTGGTCTGGTGGGCGTTCTCATCGCGCCCCCACTGGCGGCTGTTCTCCAAATCTTCGCCAACCAGTTTCTGCGTGCGACCATACAGACAGCCCCGCCGCCGCTCACTCAATCGGTTAGCGTGCTTGAAGAACGTCTCGCCTCTGTTCAGACTCTGTTAGCTGGACAGATCGAACCACCTGCGCCGGAGATCACAAGTCTCGTTACTCGATTGACCCAGATGATTGAAAAAGCGACTCATGACTCAGTCGCAACCTGAATGCTATGAAAGTGACAGTTCGCCCCATGGATGCTACCCAATCTTCACCAGCCAAGCGCCGCTTCTATTCGCGTTACATCGAAGCGGCACAGCACACGGGTAATACACTTTGGGATTGGGCTAACCAGGTCACGAAAGGCTATGTAGCCTATCTGGCTCAAGCCTTAAAAAACTTCACAACCAAGGGCACTACAGAGGCTGTCGTTTTCGGCTATTGGGCTGTCTTCTCACTCTTTCCGCTGGTTATGCTCGGCGTGGTACTGGCGACAATTGCGCTTGGTCCAACCAGCGCCAGAGATCAGGTCTACCGGATGTTAAACCAGTACGTTCCGGGCAGTGCTGGCACATTAATCCGCGAGAATATCGAACAGGCGATTACCCAGCGCGGCTCGTTCGGGCTTGTCGGGGTTATCAGCCTTGCTTATGGCGCTACAGGGTTATTCAGGAACTTACAGGCCAATCTGCGCCGCATTTTCCGCGATGAAAACTCACGCCCACTACCGATCCAGATATTGATTGGTGTCATCATGATGGCTGGGCTTGCCCTTCTGATGACAACCTCAATTATTGTCTCCGCAATTTTCCGCGCAGTGGGAGGAGAATTTATCTACGACCAACCCGTTTTGCTCGGACTCGGTGCGGCATTGATACCACTGGCGATTAATATAATTATGTTTGCCCTGATGTTCCGCATGGTGCCGAGGCGGAAAATTTTATGGCGCTCAATCCTTCCCGCAGCGCTGCTTGGTGCAGTTCTGTGGGAACTTGCTAAGAACCTGTTCGGATGGTATGTGGCGAACCTTGCTAACTTTGGTATCGTCTATGGGTCGCTTGGTACGGTGATTGGCCTGCTGACCTGGACTTACCTCACAGGTTGTGTGGTTTCCTTATGTGCTGAGGTTGCTGTAGCCACCGAAGATTGGCTCACCAAGCAGCCGCCTGCGATTGCCGTTGCCGCACCCGACCTAAACAAACCCGCCAACGAATTACCCCAGAATACTGAAGGGCAGGTTGTGAATGTCGAACCCAACGATGCTAAGGCCGCCATCGACGCAGTTGAAGAGATTGCACCCGCCGAACGCGCCTAGCATTGCCTCGTGTTATGCCGCTCGCTGAAAGCTTAACGCGCCCCATCAATCAGCACACTACAGATAAACCGTACAGCCCCGCGCTTCCAGGTCGGCAACCCAGCCGGGAATGGTGTCCAATTTATTCCAGCGCAAATCGAGCTTTTCCAGTGCGGGCAGTTTGGCGATAGTTTCCGGGAGTGTCTTGAGCTGGTTATTGCGCAGATCGAGAAATTCCAGTTTATGCAGGTCGCCAATCGAGTCGGGGACAGCCGTCAGGCGGTTATTGCGCAGATCAAGCTGCTTGAGGTTCGCCAGCTTTCCGATGCTTTCCGGTAAGGCAGTCAGTGGATTGTTGCTGAGTGCCAGCACTTTGAGATCGCTCAATTGACCCAGTGAATCCGGTAGGGCAGTCAAGCGGTTCTTCATGGCGTGCAGTTCCTTGAGGTGGATCAAGCCGCCGATGGTCGCAGGTAAAGCAGTAAGTTGATTATTGTACAGGCGCAGTTCCTGGAGGTGCGTCAACTGCCCCAGCGTATCCGGTAGTGTGGTCAATTGATTGTCGGTCAGGTTGAGATAACGCAGCAGTCGTAAATTCCCTAGCGAATCGGATA
>JBGAGR010000274.1:0-10107 GCA_044226645.1 Aggregatilineales bacterium | reverse complement strand
GGTTCGCCAGCGCGGTTTCGACTTCCTGCGTGAGCATCGGCTTGAAGTGATCGTATATTTCCTGATTGAATTCCAGATAAAATGGATCACCCGTGAGCGTATTCAGCAGACACAGGGTATCGTAGCGAAATGACGAGACAACCTGCCAATCCGTGCGTGTCATAGTAGTACCTTTTCAGCTTGCTTGAATGTGATGCCCTTAACTACGGTTAGGCTGTGTTCTCTGTTCATTGTTTGCTCAATCGAGTGCTTCGATGTGTCCTCTAATGCCTGAAGGCCAGCAGCAAAAACACCGTAAAGAAAAATATGAGAGCCAGGACGATTAATCCAGTGCGGTTCGAATCCCGCTTCCAGTCTTTGAGTAGCCGCTCATCCGCGACAAATTGCAGCAGATTATTGCACCGTAGGCAGCGTCGCACCTTCACCATTTTTGGGTTTTTGATACGAGTTAATGGACTGAAAGTTGTCCCGTAATAAGCACCATACAAAATGCCCCACTCGAATTCACTTCCACTACAGACAGGGCACTTTTCCGGCTGACTTTGCTCTCTGGTTGGTTCGGGTTCGTGCATAATAGCTCTTTGCGCCTTCGCGTGGAATCGTTGGCATTTTCTGGTAACTGGTAGCTGGTAACTGGCAGCTATTCCGGCACATACGGCGCTTCGATGCCAATATCGCCCACGAAATCCGGCAAATTGGTATGACCGAGCATCTGCCGGACAGCTTGTGCTTCGCCATTGTGATACCAGTAGTGATAGGTCATGCGCCGCAGCATCGTACCGACACTTTCGGGATGAGGCTTGCCCTTGACGATCATAAAGGTGGACATGGTTTCCGTCGTCAGACTTTGCAGATACGGCTCGGAGGCTTCCACGATAGCCCGCCACGCCTGCCACATGTCATCCAGCGGGGGTGTGCTCTGCGGAGCGCCGTTCGCCGCCAGTTGATTGATTTCCGGTATGAGAATTTGACCTTGTGCTCGTGTCAGCCAATACAACTGCTCCTGCCATGCCAGATGTCCAATCATCCAGCTCATGCAGTTCATCGGGCCAAAATGCTTACGTGCTTCTGCGTCGGTAATGCCGTCCAGGCTGCGGATGAATTCGCTCCGGGCAAACTTCGCCTGCGTGACCAGCGGGTGAGTCATGATTGCTCCTCAAAAATGGATAACATCGCTTTTATGTTCGATATTACCCCTTGTGACCCATTCCCGCTACTATTTTGTGCGGAGAATCTTCAATCGTTCCATTCCATATATAGCAACGCACCCGCCAGCGATTTCCCCAGCGAATCAATCCGCAGTGAACGGGTCGCGCCGCCGTCCAATGCTTCGTAGCAGACAAAATTCAGCGCTTCAATATTGTCCAATTCGTAGCGCACCACTTTTCCCGCCACCAGATTCCCCAGATGTGTTTTGACCCGCTCGGCGCTCAATTTCGCTTTGATTTCCTGATACGCTTCCGGTGTTCGCGCAATCACGCTGATGTTGGCGATGTTGCCTTTATCGCCCGCACGTCCATACGCGAGGTCGTATAATCGTTTTGCCATCAATAGCCTCCCTACAACACCCGATATAACTTCGGATTCATATAAATTACAGTGACTGGAGTCCCCGGTTCTGGTGTTCCGCTATCCTTTAAATCATTGCGCACTCGTAGCTCCTGTTTACCGAGTTCCATCCCTTCCGGGGACATGAAGCTGTAACGGATGCTCAACTGATAATTACTTTTCGCGCGCCGCAGCTTTGCCTCTGTGATTCGCCCGGTAAGTAGCTGTCCCTCGACCGCCAAACGCTTATTACGGGAGGAAGCTCGGCGGATATTGTAGATGAAACCCAGGGGCACAATCATAAATAGCACACAGAAAATCAAAATCAGGCGTGGATCATTGGCACTGTCATTGAGTACCCGCGATGTATTCGGGTCATTTGGCAGGTAGCGGATGTCGATCTTGCTGCCTTCGATGACACTGTTATAGGTTCCGCTGCTGACGGCTTGTTCATAGGTATAGCGTGTGGGATTATCATTGTTGGATGTCCCGGCATAAAACTCGTAGGTAATGTAATAGCTGGTGCTGCTCTGCCCCTTGCTGTTGGTTGTTGTTGAAATCCGCCGGTTAGTGACAGTCGCGCTGGTAACAACGCCGTGTTGGTCAAGTTCCCCACGAACCTGGATTTCCAGAACGGCAAAAATCGCAATCACGATAGGGATGATGAGGAACAGCGACATACAGCCGTACAGAAAACATCCACCGATGAAGGGGAAGCTATCCAATTTAGGCGATTCGCCTGTGAGAAAGGCTTCGTTCTTTGGATTGAGCAAAAATAGATTTTGCGGGGCGCGGTAGGGCGCTAACCCGATCATAAATCGACCTCTATAGAATGCGATTGACGATCACTTTGTGGGTGTGCTGCTTCAGAGTATACGAAACAGCTTGTTATGAACATAAATCACTGCCACAGGGGTTCCCTCTTTAGGCAGCGTATCCTTATTCAAATCATTGCGTATCATGCTTTCGCGGCGGCTCAAATCCGCGCCATCCGGCGAGAGCAGGCTGTACTTGACGGTGACCTGAAAGCCGCCTTTGACCCGACCCCCTTTGGCTTCCACTACTTTCCCGACGATAAGCTGACCTTCGTTTTCCAGCCGTTTGTTCCTCGAACGTTCCCGCAGCGTCGCATACAGAATCAGCAGTCCGGCTCCCGCCAGCACAGAACCGACCACTGCCAGCGGAGTCCCATCATCGCTATTGTCCGCCATATAGCGCGAAATCCAGGGACTATCGGGCAGATATTGAACGGTGATCTTGCTGCCCTCACTGAATTCCAGATAATTCTGGTCGCTGATTTCCTGCTCATTGGTAAAACGTGTGGGAGTAGATGCATCCCCGGTTTGCACAAAATACTCATAGGTCATGTAGTAGGTATATGACGTGCGGCCTTTGTTCGTTGAGGACGTATAGCGGACATCGGTGACGGTTGCCCGCGCATCCTTGCCCGACTGCGTAAGCTGCGAACGGATCGAGATTTCGTTAAAACCAATGTAAGCCATTGCCCCGCCAATCCCACCGAAAAACAGGATTGTGACGAGGATAATAATCCCCAGGCAGGCAAAGGATCCGTTAAATTTCAATTCACCCGCGTTCAAAGCCTCCCGGCGTGTGGGATTTAGAAAAAATGTGTTTTTGGGAATAACCCCTATAAAGGATTGTCCGAACATTGTTTAGACCCCTGCAAATGAATTCATTGTAGGACAGCGATCATGTCCATTATCCCCCACAAATGGAGGTTCATACTTCCCAATAATCAATTTTTGCTTCCACCTTATCGCGTCCAACCAGCGCAGGCCATAACCCGATGATATAGCGTGGTTCAGCCCCGACAGTCGTCCCGGAAATGCTCATCCCGGCAGGGCCGCTGAGTCCGGTGGTCATAATCTGCCGCACGACATTTTTGAGCGCATCCTGATCGTCCGCTGTGAACATCACCCGCACGATCACTTCTGCCGGGTCATCCGGCAGTTCCACCACTGAATCATACAGGCTGTTCATGCCTAAATAGCTGTATTCGACGCGCTTGATAGCAGGTGTTTTTTCAAAAAAGGCATTGAGCATGGTTTTCATCTGTTCGACCTTGAGCCACGCTTCAGGCCAACCCACTGTGAAAATCAGCTCGCGCATGAAGCCTTCCAGCCGCCCCAGATTCAGCTTCAGTGTATCAGTTCGCGATTTGCCTGTAACACCCGTCACCCGCACCTGATTATCGCCCACGCTTTCCAGATGCAGTGTCGTGAAATTCGCCACGACATCCGGTGTGATGTAGTTGGCTGGATCATGGACTTCATACAATAACTGCTCTTTCACCGTTTCCACGCTCACACAGCCCGGTGTATTCGGCGTTTTGGTCACAATAAAACTGCCATCCGCTTCCACGTGCGCAATTGGATAACCCAGATAGGGCAGTCCCGCTGCATCAGTTTCATGAATCCGCGCCAGACTGTTCCCGCCAACCACCTGCCCGGTGCATTCCAGCAAATGTCCGCACACGATTCCCGCTGCCAGCCGATTCCAATCATCCCACGCCCAGCCATAATGTGCCACCAGTGGCGCGAGATACAAACACGGGTCAGCCACCCGTCCGGTAATCACAATATCCGCGCCATTTTGCAGCGCTTCTGCAATCGGCATTGCACCCAGATAGACATTTCCCGTAACGAAATTCTGATTAGCGGCATAGGCTAATTTTTCGCCCGTCTCCATATTCGCCAGCGCTTCACCTGCCGCTTGCAAATCGCCCAGCCGTGCCAGCACATCATCACCGGAAACTGCTGCGATTTTCAATCCGCTCAATCCCATCTGTGCCGCTGTTTCCTTTACCATCTCTGCTGCTGCATGCGGATTCAATCCACCGCCATTGGTGATGAGCGGAATCTTGCGTTTGAACGCTTCTGGAAGAATCTTCTGCGCGATCAGCTTCACGTCGAACGTATAGCCGCGTTTGGGATTCGCCAGCTTATCTTTTTGTAAAATCGCCAATGTCAATTCGGAGAGCGCCTCGAAGCACACCACATCCACATGCCCACCTGTAATCATCGGCAGCGCCCGTGTCACATCATCGCCATAAAACCCCTGCGCCGACCCAATTCGATACGTCATAATCCTGATTTATCCATTCTCGCGAGGCATTCCACTGAGATGCTCGTGTGCTACTTTCCACTCATCATTGATTTTCCGCAGTACGCTGGTTCCGCGTCCTTTACCTTCAGCCACTTGACCATTGACCAGACCGCGCCAGTGAAAGCTGTAGATGCAGACGGCTGTCGTTTCGTCCTCAGCAATCCAGCGTATATCGGCGATGCGATACGTTTCATCCTGGATAAAACCCCACGTCTTCGCCAGCGCTCCCTGGATGGCATCGATTCCCAAAAATGATCCGTCGTTAAACCAGTAAACCGCATCTTTGTCTACTAACTCAGCAACCCGCGCGGGATCATGGGTGTTCGTTGCCCGCTCATAGACCTGCATGAATTCTTCGGGTGTCATCAGTTGTCCTCAATGTTCTTGGCGTTTTGGCGGTTCGTCTAATTTTCCTGTTTCTTGCGTTTCGGCATCATACCTTCCAGCTTGGCGATGATTCCCATCATCACTTCGTCCGCGCCGCCGCCGATGCTCAACAGCCGCGCATCGCGGAAATAGCGCGAAATCCATGTTTCTTCCATATAACCCATGCCGCCATAGAACTGGATGCAGGTATCGCCAACTTCACGCGCCAAACGACCCGCTTTCAGCTTGCACATCGAAGCGATACGGGTGGTTTCTTCTGGACTGGCTCCCCGTTCCATCAAACTGGCGCAGTAATAATTCAAATGTCGCAGCGCTTCGATTTCTGTCAGCAGTTCCACCAGCTTGAACTGAATCCACTGGTTATGAATCAACGGCTGACCAAAGGTTTCTCGCTCGGAGCAGTATTTCATGGTTTCGCGCACTGCCGCTTCCATGCCTGTTACGGCGGAGAGTGACCCCACCAGCCTTTCCATCTGGAACTGCTCCATTTGCAGATAAAATCCCATGCCTTCGCCGCCGATCAGATTGCTTTGCGGCACACGCACATTCTCAAACGACAGCAGCGCGGTATCACTGGCACGATTGCCCAGTTTCACCAGTTTGCGACTCACGCTGAATCCCGGCGCGTTGGTCGGAACCATAATCAGTGACATGCCTTTATAGCCCTTACCGGGACTCGTCCGCGTCAGCAGACACACCCAATCGGCCTGAGTTCCATTAGTGATATAAATCTTGCTGCCGTTAATCACATAGTCGTCACCGTCGACTTCGGAGCGAGTGATAATTCCCGCCACATCGCTGCCAGCCCCCGGTTCGGTCACGCCGATGCAGCCCACCATCTCACCGCGCAGGGCAGGTGCGAGAAATTTTTGCTTCAGCTCATCGCTGCCATATTTTGCCAGCGCCGGGGTACACATATCGGTATGCACCAGTATGCCCATTGGCACGCCGGCACACTTGCTCCGTCCCAATTCTTCGGCGAATACCACTGTGAACCAGATGTCCGCCTCTGCGCCGCCATATTCTGTGGCGTAATTCAGCCCCAGAAAACCGAGATCACCCATCTTCTTCAGAATCTCGTGGGCAGGCCATGTTCCAGCTTCTTCCCACTCGTCACAGTGCGGGTTAATCTCTTTTTCCACAAAGGATCGCACACTTTTGCGGAACATTTCATGCTCATCGGTGAACGGCTGATAATTGTTGCTAATAGTGTCTTTTGTATCTAAAACCATGTGATTTTTGTTCCTTTTTTGCTGAATATATTTCACTTATGCTATGTAATGTTGCTTTATAAAATTGCTCAAAAATCAGAAATAAACCGCTTTGTGAAATTGAATACTTATATTCAATTTTGCAAATAATCTAAATCATAGAAGCTGCCATCATGCCCCACGAAATTTCCTGGTACGTTGAAAATCGCGTCATATGTGCGTCCTTTTCCGGTGAACTAGCCGATGATGAATTCAGCCGCGTAGGTGACACGCTGGTAGAATTTGCCAGCACAGGTGTCCGTCCTGTGTTTTTGCTGATAGATGTGCGTGAAGTTACCAAAATGCCTTCGAGTATTACCCGCGTTGCCAATGACCTTTCCCGCTTTCGTGGACAAACACTGCACGATTGGACGATTGTTTTGTCGAATAACAGCTTCTTCAATTTCATTGGTATTCTTGCCACCAAAGTTGTTGGCGTTCCTATGCGACCTTTCAAGACACTTGAAGAAGCCGATGCTTTTATTGCACATAATGCCCCTGATCTTGCTCCTGCTCTCCTTGCTCCTGAGACAAGCTGAACGGCAAAAAATCCATTATCCCGATGTGGTTTCTTTATGCCCTCGTTTTATCTTTATCGAGGTCGGTAATCAGTTTACGTGCCACCTCAGTAAATTGAGCCGCACACGGTGTTCTCTCCATAGGGCTTCCGGGTCAGTAAAGCGTTTATCGGTTTCGATCAGTTTTTGCCACAGTTGTTTCGCTTCATCAATCTGTCCTAATGCATAGCGGGATAATGCCTGACCCGCCAGCCCGAATTTGTAATTCGTGTCAATTGCGGATGATTTCTCGAAATCTTCTAATGCTTGCTGAAACTGTCCCATTAGAAAATAAGTGTGTCCTCTGCTGCTGAACGCATCTGCGCTTTCCGGCTTAATTTCTGTCGCCCGCTTGCAGTCGGCAAGCGATTTCCCTAAATCTCCTTTGATCGCATATAACACCCCTCTCAGGCTATAAGTGTGGGCATTATCTTCCTTCAGTCGTATGCTTTCATCATAGCATTCGACGGCTTTATCTAAATTTTCTTTAATGGCATACATATACCCTAGACTCTGATAACCAGATGCACTTTGAGGGTCGAGTTCGACAACTTTGGAATAATCTTGTATCGCCTGATTGAAGTCTTGTTTTAGGGCATAAGTTGCGGCACGTCGATGATAGGCGACTGTTGAATCTGGGTCTAATTTTATAGCTCCAGTTAGGATGCTGATTGCCTGATCGAGTTTGCCTTTAATCACGAACAGTGTTGCACGTTGAACGTGTGCAGGAACAAAATTTGGCGCAAGTTTAAGGGATGCATCAAAGGATTGAAGCGCTGCATCCCATTTCCCTTTTCCCATTAAAGCGCAGCCTAGGAAAAAATGGGCACTCGTAAGCTGTGGCTCTATATCCAATGTGCGACCATAAGCTGCGATAGCATCATCCAGCCTGTTTTGTTTGGAGAAAATTCTCCCACGCGCGTAATGAGCGTAAGCAAAACGAGGATTTAATCGTGTGGCCTCGTTGCAGTCAGCCAGCGCCTTATCTAAATCCTTTTTTTCGAGATAAGCCAATGCCCTCGCCGCATAGGGGTTCGGAAGTTTCGGCATCATGGCAATTGCGTGGTTACAATCCTGAATGGCCTCATCCTGTTCGTCATTAAGTGAATGGGCTAAACCCCGATTGCTGTAGGCTTCCGCATATTCTGGAAATTCACGGATAGCATCGCTGAACGCCTGAATCGCCAAGTCAAAATCACATGCCTTGAGATGAGCGAGGCCGCGTTTCTGATATTCCATCGCTTTTGGGTAACGGAGTTGTATATCCAGGTGCCTAAACATCAGACAAATATTCCCTAATTTAATGGGCGTATCTTGATGGTGTTGATTTTGACTGTTGTCATTGCCCCTGGTAGTTGGTCAAGATATTCATTAACCAGCTTTGTGAATTGGTCTGCCTTTTTCAAACGATGTGGGGCGGGAATGCGAACCAGCACAATTCCATAGGTAGGTTTCTGATCTCGGAAAACCAGTTCACAGAAATCCCTATCTTGGGTAATTATGATGCGCTGTTCGTTTTTCCCTCGTTCGAGGATAAGATTATCTGCGATACTCGGCGCGAATTCTGCAATGTAAGTAACGTCATATCCTAAGCCTCGAAGCGTTCGTACAATTAATGCATCGCAGCTTTCATCAGCTAGGAATCGCATTATCCGGGATGCTCACTTCAATATCTTCATTCGCGATAGTATCGGCTGCATATGCCAGTGCTGCATAGATGTCCTCAGACTTTATTCGTGGGTAAGCATCCATAATGTCATCGAATGACATGCCCTCTGCTAGGTCGCGTACAATCTGCTCGACTGGAATTCGTGTTCCTTTAATGATTGGCTTGCCCACCATGATGCGTGGGTCTACCATTATGCGTTCGTGTTTCATCTCAAAGCCTCTACTGAACTTCACCATAAACACAGTTTATCAGGGTTTACCTATCCTGTGTGATTTGCTTCCAGATACACCTTCATCTTCTCTAATAGCCGCTCGACTTCGGTTCGGATCGCCCCGACCAAAAACATCTGGATAATCCGGTAGCCGCCCGATGCGGATATTTCGACGTTGCGTGTCACATGCGTGTAGTCGCTTTTGTTTTCCAGCGTATAACGAATCTCCACGATCAATTCGCCCACCCGTGAAGTCGTTACCTGCCGGAAGGTAATTCGGTTGGGACGCTCGAATTCAGTTACCGCACCAACCATGCGCGTTGTTTTGCCTTGATCGACATACGTTGTTCCAGCGCGTATAGGGAGTTCCGAATATTCAGTTACATCATTGAACAGGTTAGAAGGGGGGAGCCAGGTGCTGTAATCCCGTAAATCGGCAATCAGATCGAATACCACTTCAGGAGCGACATGAATGTCTTTGGTGAAAACAAGTTCCGGCATGAGTCACGTCTTTCTCGATAAATCGTCATGATGCGCAAACAGCCACGCGGTAAGGATGGCTGGTGTTATTACCTCTAATATATACCTGAAAAACACACTCCGTTAGAAAATTCTCACCGAAAAGTTTACCAAAAGTTCACCCTTTTCAGTCCCGCTTATGCTACCCTGTTCGTATCAGAAATGGGGTTTGAAGCAATGTCAGCATTTTCCAAACAACAGAGCATACTTCCCGAAGCGCCAATGGTTTCGGCATCTCACTCCCTGATTGCAGCCAGCGCCTACGCCACAAATGCACAGCAGCAGCATTATCCCTTGTTGTTGCCGCACGCGGTTGCGCCTCCCGAATTTGCCGCCGCTCAGTGCCTTACAATCGGTTGCGCTTCCCGTGTTTGCCGCCGCCCAAAACGGCAGCAGCTATGGCATTGAGGGCATCAGCGCCTATCGAGGTCGCTTCATCCCGTTTTCGGAAAGGATACCCACGACAACCAGAACAATCAGTCCACCACAGCAGACCACAAGCGCCGTCTGCCCAAAGCGTGAACTCACGAATGCATACAGACCGATAACGATCATTCCGATCAGAATGAGCCAGAAAATCGTCCGTGATGCTAAAGGAACTCGCCTCATACCATAGTCATTTCGCTAAACTTAGCACTTGAAACTGTTTTGCTACATTCTGAACACGCCGTAACGGGGTGCGCCCTCGCTCACCCAATCCCGGTTGTAGCTCATCGAAAGCCCAATCGTGAGCGCTTGTCGCGTATCACGCGGGTCAATTAGTCCATCATCCCAAAGGCGTGCTGTTCCGTAATAGGGATCAGATTCCTGCTCAAACTTGTACTTCACCATGAACTTCAT
>JBGAGR010000273.1:0-10395 GCA_044226645.1 Aggregatilineales bacterium | reverse complement strand
TGTGCAAGCCAGTGGTCGGTTCATCCATGACATAGATGCTGCCCTTTTTGTGGAGTTCGCTGGCGAGTTTGATGCGCTGGCATTCGCCGCCGGAGAGTGTACTGAGCGGCTGTCCGAGGGTGAGGTAATCCAAGCCCACGTCGCTCATGGCTTGCAGCTTACGCTTAACTTCCTTGATGTCGAAAAATTCGAGCGCTTCGCGGACGGACATCGCCAGCACATCGCTAATGGATTTGCCATTGAGGGTGTAGGCTAAGACTTCATCCTTAAAACGCTTGCCGCCACAAACCTCGCAGGGCATTTTGACTTCATCGAGATAGGCGAGATCAGTATAGATGACCCCCAAGCCCTGACAGTTCTCGCAAGCGCCCTTAGAGTTGAAGCTGAACAGCGATGCACTGACCTTGTTGGCTGTAGCGAAGGCTTTGCGGATGTCATCCATGATGCCGGTGTAAGTAGCGGGATTGGAGCGACTGTTCGAGCCAACGGCGGATTGGTCGATGACAATAGCATCGGTATGCTGGCGCAGGAAAGTCTGATTAATAAGCGAACTTTTACCGGAACCCGCTACACCTGTAACCAGTGTAAGTACCCCGGTGGGAATATCGACGGTGACATTTTGCAGGTTGTTCAGTCTGGCATTAGCGATAGTCAACTTGCCTTTTGGTGAACGGCGATAGTCAACTTGCCTTTTGGTGAACGGAAGTTGGCTTTGAGCGGCATGGACTGCCTGAGATGTTTGCCCGTCAGGGTATCAGCCTGAAGCAAGTCGTCATAACCACCTTCAAAGACAATCGTACCGCCGCGATTACCTGCATGTGGGCCAACATCCACAATATGATCGGCTACTTTGATGACATCAGGGTCATGTTCGACCACCAGAACCGTGTTGCCTTTATCGCGCAGTTTTTGCAGCAGTTCATTCAGACGGTGAACATCGCGCGGGTGAAGGCCGATGCTGGGTTCATCGAAGATATAGAGGACATCCACGAGACTGCTGCCGAGATGCTTGACCATCTTGATACGCTGGGATTCGCCACCGGACAAGGTATCGGTTTCGCGGCTGAGGCTGAGGTATTCAAGGCCGATGTCGATCATATCCTGCAAACGTGCCACGAGGCTTTCCACCACGGGCGCGGATTCCGGATCGTCGAACCCTTTGATGACCTCGATCAGATCATCGACTTCCATCGCCGCCAGTTCAGCGATGTTGTATCCGTTGATGCGGCAGTTGAGCGCCGCCTGATTGAGGCGTGACCCTTTGCAGGCGCGGCAAGGCCCGGTTGTGATATAGGGTTCAACCTGCTTTTGGGTGCGCTCAGAATAGGATTTGATGTCCTGGCTGATATATTTGCGCGTGAATTTGTCGATGATGCCTTCAAAGGTGAGATTAACCGATTTTCCGCCAAAGTCTGTTTTCACTTTGTGAGGTGGGCTATAGAGGAGGCGTTCCATTTCTTCTTCGGTGTAATCGGCGAGCTTTTTGTCGTTGTCGAAGAAACCAGATCGGGTACAGATACTCCAATCCCAACTATCAACGGCATACGCCCCATACAGAATCGCGCCTTCATTGAGCGATTTGGACATATCCAGAAATTTATCCAGATCCGCTCCAATCTTGCGTCCCATGCCATTACATTCGGGACACATCCCCTGAATGGCATTAAAGGAAAAGTAGAGGGCATTACCGACATAAGGCTTTCCAGCGCGGGAAAAGAGAAGCCGGAGTAAGGAGTAAATGTCGGTGATGGTTCCGACGGTTGAGTGCGACCCACCGCCGAGCCGTTTCTGGTCAACAATAATCGCCATACTCAGATTTTCGATGGCATCGGCATCGGGTTGGGCGTAACGCGGCAGGAAGTTACGAACGAAGGTACTGAAGGTTTCGTTGAGCTGGCGGCGAGCTTCCGCCGCGACGGTATCGAATACGATGGATGATTTGCCAGAACCTGACACGCCGGTAAAGATGGTGATTTTGCGTTTGGGAATGCGTAAGGACACATTCTTGAGGTTGTTTTCGCGTGCGCCGCGAATCTCGATGTATTCCTGAGCCATTATCATCTCCTTTTAAGCGCTCAATCGTTCATCAATTAAAAGCCCCAACTTCAACACCTGTCGGGGCTTTTGAATTTTTGGGCTAATCATCTTACCACCACTTGTCAATGAATAGTGGCAGTGTGGCGATGGTCGTTTCCAAGTCCTCAGTGCGTTAGTATTTGGTTTCGCGGCAGCCAGAATGCTTTCATCAGCGATCCCCATCGTGGCAGGACAGCAAGAACTGGTAGATCGCTCAGAAGCCCTCACCCCCGACCCCTCTCCCAACCGGCGAGTACGCCTAGGCGAGGGGAGAAAAGGCAAATTCGGGGCGGGAAATTCTCACCCAAAACAACGTCCACTGTTTAATGCAGTGCTACCCAACCTCTCTATTATTTAGAAGATTCATTTTAGCACATAAATTCTACGGTGTATACCCCAGATTTTTGGGATAAATCTCTAAGAGGGCGCTTCGCGAACCGCCTCTACAAAGGTCGATATTTTTCTGTAGTTATTTGTCGGATGAAGCACCAAAGCGATCCAGCTATGGCCTCGCTGAGAAGACGGGTTAGCTATGCAGGATGTCAGGGACGAAATAAAGCAGCAGTTGTTTAGAGGGGTCGAGGGGATAGGGGCTGGTATATGGCCCTTTGAGGCTGAGGGAATAGGTTTGTTGCAGGGCAATGCGGGTCAGGTTATCGGTAGGTTCGATGAAAAAGGCCTGACTGACATTGCGGGGCAAGGTGCTCAGGTACTGCGTACTGATGGCTGACGGAGAATGCACTGTAACGACTTTATTATCTGCCAGATAGGACAAGGCACTGGAGAGATAACCTTCGGTCAGGGAATGATCGCTGACGATATGAACCATCGTTTCACCGGGGAGGTCGGCGGCGCGGAAAATGGCATCTTCCGAGTCATAGTACGGGCGAATCTGGCGATTATAGGTGGTGAGATGGGGGCCAAAGTAGTAGGCCACCTGCGCGACAGCAAAAAAGAAAGCAAGAGCGTAGGTGGTCAAAGCGATATAGCTTTGAACCTGTGGTTTCCCGTGCGGCACAAAAGGCCAGATCATGGGCAAAACATAGCGGATGCCCACCGACACGATGAGAATCAACGCCGGAAAAGCGACCACATAGCGCGCCGAAATAGCACCATCGGTCAGGAGCATGTTTCCGAGCGAGGTCATCACTAACCAGGGCAGTAAGATGATGCTCAAGGCTCGCCAGCGCCAGAGCAGCCAGAATAATCCCAGCAGGAAAAAAACGACGATATAGGGCAGCAAAAGCGGCTGTTCACCGCCATAATACTGGGCGCTTTCCGGCAGGTTAACGTAAATGAGGACAGGCCGTAAAAGCTGCTGTTCGGGGGTCTGAAGGCCACCAAACTTCTGCACCTTAAACCAATACGAGCCACCTACCCCGACGGTTTGGAAACGCAGGTCGATGGGATGCTGGAGCGCCATCAGGGTCAGATAAATGGGCAGACCGATCAAGGCTGCTGTGAGGATAAATGTCGGCAGCAGATTGTAATGGACAGTGGGCGAAGATGGGGTTTGAATAAATCTGGAGGTACGCCGGTTAAAAATCGATTTCAGCAATCTAGCGAGCGGAAACCAGGCTAACCAGCAGACGATCAACATGGGATAGAGGAAGCGTCCGCCTTCGTAGAAATACTGCGTCAGACCAAGCGACGCGCCAGCGAGGGCAAAATTCATGCGCCCGCCCTGCTTTAGGCCGCGTGCCAGAAAAGCAATCGCCAGTGTACCAAAGAGCGGATCAGCAATGTTGTTGATGCCAATGCGGCTGAATTGGATATGCGGTGGAAAAGTCGCCAGCAGCAAGGCCGCAATGAGCGCCGTTTTGCGGTCAAAAAGAGTTTTCGCCAGCAAATACAAAGCCGGGATACCGAGCGTCCCTAAAATCACGCTGATCCAGCGCAGCGATTCGAGATTGCGTCCGCCGAGGTCGGCAAACCACGATTGCAGATAGGGATACAACCAGGGGAAAGCGGTGATGGTGTTGAAGGGGGCAAGCAGTTGAAAACCATGCGTGGATATGCGTAATTCCGTGACCCCGGAAGCAAAGAGGACTTCATCCACAAATTTATGAACTTCCAAGTCCAGATTCCAGGCGCGGACGGCAAAAGCCAGCGCCACAATTAACAGCAGCAGGAGTGTATAACGTAATGATTGACCGGCTGTCTGCATCTCCGGAAGCGTGGCAGGCGCGGTGTCAGAAGCACGTCGCAAACGCAGCCCTCCCAGACCGAGCGTGAGCAGCACAACTGCCAGCACGAGCAAGCCAAGCTGGATAGAGAGCGGCACTTCACGCAGCGCTGCAATGCCCAACACACCAGCATTGATCTCAACCAACAGCGCCAAGGCCAGCATACCCGGAATAACCAGCAGCCAGGTGGGTTTATTATCGGGGTTTGTAATCGTTATCGCGTCGGTGGTTGAGACTGAATTGAGGACTAAAGCTGTCAGCAGCGAGAGTCCGCCACAGACAGCGAAAATTCCGCCTACCGGGAGGAAATCATTGGAAGAGGGATTCCAGCGCAAACAGTAGGCGCTGACGATCATGAACAGCAAGGCCGCCAGGGCGAAAAAGCAGGCGGCTATGGCACGACTATTTTTCAGCGGCAGGGTCGACCACCTACGAACGGGTGAAGCGCGGTGCATAGTACAACCCCATTTGTTGATCCTGCGGCACGTCATATGGACTGAAGCGCGGTGGGAGCAGATAGAAATATTGACGAATCAAATCGAGACTGCCGACATCATCCGGATCAATAAAAAAGGCCTGATTGCCGCTGCGCGGGAGTGAAGCCAGATACTCCGGCGTTAGTTCCTGCGGATAATGGAAATCTACCCGAATGGGCAGATTCCAGAAAGTGATAAGGGTATCCAGATTAAGCTGCCAGACTGAGGCGATATAGAAAATATGCACTTCGGTATCGGCGGGTATGTCCTGCAAACGGAAATACAGGTCTTCAATATCCTTGGTGGGACGGAATTGTACGGCAAAGAGCGGCAAATGCTCGTTGAAGTAATAGTTCACCTGCCAACCCGCCGCCGCCAGCGTGAGTGCGACAATCAGAATAGTACGGCCACGCCAACGCCAGAGCAGCGACAGGCCATAACTGATCCCCAGCGCGAGAATAAGCGCCAGCGCGGGGAAGACTACGACAAAACGGGGCGACCAATCGTTTTCATAAAGCAGCATATTGCCGAGGGATGTCCCGACAACCCACAGGAGCAGCAACAGCGCTCCGGGTGAACGTATATGCCAGATCAGTATTCCCAGGGCGAACAGAAAGATGGGCAGCAGTGCAGAGAGGATAAGCGCCTGATGACCGCCATAGAACCAGCCCTGATCTGGCAAGTTAATATAGGTGAGCAGCGGAAAAGCGAAGCGCTCATAACGCTTTATCGAGTCCGGCGTGGTTGAGCGGAACAACTCGACCCAATCTTTTAGGCTGATGGCGGTGCTGTTGAGGCGCGGCGAGAATGCTCCCTGTGTAGTGATGGCGGTGTAATAAACTGGCGCGGCGACCAGAACCATGACGATCAAAGCCATCACAGCTTTTTCGCGATCATCCTTCCAGCCACGCTGCGCGAACCAGATCATAACCACCCAACCGATGGCTAAGGCTGGAAAAAGCAGCCGTCCGCCTTCATAAAAATACTGCGTCAGGCCGAGCATTGCCCCGGCAACGACATAATCACTGCGGCGATTATATTTCCAGGCACGCGCCATAAAGGCCAAGGCCAGCACGCCGAAAAGCGGGTCAGCAATATTATTGAGGCCAATGCGGCTGAAATGCATATGTGCCGGGAAAGTCGCCAGCAGCAGCGCCGCCACCGCAGCAGTCGTGCGATCAAACAGGGTACGCGCCAGAAAATAGAGCGCGGGAACGGTGAGCGCCCCGAAAAGCGAACTCACAAGGCGCACTGCTGCCAGCGTATGCCCAAAAATATTCACCGAAATGGATTGCAGCCAGGGGTAAATCCAGGTAAAGGACGTAATACCGCCGAAGGGTGTCAGAATGCGAGTATAAGGCCCGCTGTCCAGGCCATTGATGGCATTGATGAAATTGATTTCATCGACGAAGCGGTGGATCGATGATTCCAGAGCGACGGTTCGTAAAACGAGCGCCAGCAGGGTAATCGACAGCAGCAAGACCCATTCGAGCTTATTGATTTTAGGCCAGTGCCAATCCCCTCCGAAGCCCCGGATGAGGCAGGCGGTGCCGAACACAAACAGCGCAATCTGGATGTTGTAGTGAATTTCTTCGGGCAGGATATGCAGCGCGTTGCCGTTAATCTCCGACAGTAAGGCCAGCGCGAAAATACCCAGAATCACGGTTTTCCAGCGAATGCCTGCCCGTTTGAGGCGCACCGTTGGCAATTGATTGAGCAGCGGAATGGGAAGCGGATTCAGTACCGCGACAAAACCCAGCATGAGTAAACCTGTCAGCAGCCAGCGGACAGGCGAATAGGCCAAACGAGGATTGATTCCGGCGAAATAGAAGGCAGTGGCAGATTGGGCCATACACAGGAGCGACAATATCCCGGCTGTCACACTGAAGGCTAGGCGATGTGCGCGTACAAACTGCGGCACATTACGCAGCAAATTCAATGCGGTGAGAACCAGATCACGGGCTTCCTGCGGATAGGAACGGACACCAATCCCCGCCGAACCCAGCACTAACAGCACAAAAAATGCAACGGAGATGGATGGGTCACTGTTTTGCAGCAGCACCAAGCCCACACTTATGCCTACCAGCACGAGTGCAAAGATCAACCAGCGCAGCGGCGAAAAATTCGACGGCTGGACAGGCTTTGGCGGACGTGACTGGATTGGCTCCGCAACGGGAATTGGTGGGGAAACATCCACAGGAATGTAGAGCGGCTCCAGCGATGCGGTGGTAGTAGGACGTGCCCGGCGCAGCAGGACAGCCGTAAGGATCGTACCACCAGCCGCCAGAAGGCCGAGTGCCGTCAGCAGTCTGGAGCGTGTTGGGCGGGAGGGGTGTGGTATGTTATCCATAGACTTATAAGGTAGCACAATTCGTGTTTAAGGGTTAGTCCCGTCCACAGCGATGGTGGAATGGGCGATCATTACCGATCCAATAGGGCGCATAATACAGGGCAAATTGACTGGTCACGGGAATATCCTGATAGGGGGACATGACCGCCTGTCGTAAGAAAAATTCCTGGCGTATTTTGCCCAACGAATCCCAATCATTCGGAACCAGAAAAAATACATGGTCAATGCCGCAGCGCAGCCTGCGAAAGTATTCGGGCGTGAGATCGTAAGGCGTGAGGGTTTCAAGCGTTAAATCAGGTCGTGAAAAAGCGAGGATAGTCTGATTGTAATTTTGGGCAACCTGAACCTGACTTACAAAGTGGATTTGTGTTCCGGAGGGAAAATCGAGCGAACGCAAGATGGCATCTTCCGCATCGGGATGTCCCCAGTCGGCGCGGGTTTCGGCGGCATAGGTGGGCAGATGAACGGCAAAGTAGTAATAGACCTGCAACACGGCGAAAGCGATGGGCAGCATGACCATCAAGAACTTATAGAGACGCTTGCGGGGCAAAAGAAGCGGCAGGGCGTGGTTGATACCCAGGGCCGTGACAAGCATGATGCCGGGAAAGACGATGATAAAGCGGGTGAAGGTGGTGCTGTCGGTCATGAGGCTGTTGCCTGCCGCCGTACTCGCCATCCAGAGGAGCAGGAGCAGCGCACCGGGAGCACGCCAGCGCCATAAGAGATAAGCCAGCCCCAGCAGGAAAAGCAGTTCGACAAAGGGCAGCATTAAGGGTGATTTACCCGCATAAAACAAGGTTGGGTCATTGCCGTTGATAAAAACTGCCAGTGCGGGGATGACATGCACTTCAATATGCGCCTGAAAGTTATCGTACTGGAAAAGCAGCCGCCAATAATCGCCAGTTAAGCCGATCTGATTATCGACCATACGGGCGGCTATGGGACGATCCATACCGATCAGCACCAGATAAATGGGTGCAGCGACGACGATCAGCGCGACAAGGGCAGCCCCTGCGTTAGCGGGTCTGCGGATCAATCCCCTCACCCGCCGTATTAGCGAACCCTTCGATTCCATCGACGGCTGTGCTGCGGGGCGGCTCAACCACCACGCGCCGATGATCCAGACCAGCACAAGCGGCGTGTAGAGCAGCCGTCCGGCTTCGTAGAAATAATGGGTCAGGCCGAGCATCGCGCCACCGACTGCCCAATCGATGCGGCGGTTAAAACGCATCCCGCGCGCCAGAAAAGCCAGCGCCAATGTCCCAAACAGAGGATCAGCAATATTGTTCAAGCCTAAACGACTGAAATGCATATGCGGCGGAAAGGTCGCCAGCAAAAGTGCCGCGATTAAGGCTGTGCGACTGTCAAAGAGGCTGCGCCCCAATTGATAGACTGCCGCGACGGTCAAGGTGCCGATGACCGCGCTGAAGGCACGAATGCCGATGTAGTTATGACCGAAAATTTCGACAGACAGCCACTGTCCGTAGGGAAATGTGTAGGGGAAAGCGGCAACACTGCTAAAGGGTGCGAGAAGCGGGACGAACTGATTGTTCGCTAAATCGTTAATGGCAAAGACGTGATTCAGTTCATCGACATAAACACGATTGAGATCGTTGAGATGCCAGAAGCGCAGCGCGAAAGCCAACAGCAAAACGGACAGCACCGCCAGATCATGAAGCGGATGTGCCTGAACACGCGCCGCCTGTTTTACAGGTTTGGCTTTGACTGACGGACGGAGGAAATTAAGCACTAACTGCGGGATAGGCGGAAACGGATGGACACCGCCTGTGCCGAGAGTCACCAGCACGATACTCACAATCAGTAAGGGAGCTTGCTGATTGGTGGTGAGATCGCTGATGCCCGGAATGTGCAGCAGATCGAGGTCGGCTTCAACAATTATGAGGAAACCGATGATGCCAGCCGACAGGAACAGCAAACTGGTGCGGCGTGAGGATGACTTTACGCGGAAGACCTGTGGCAAGGCGGATACTTCCGCGCGATTCAGATAGAAGGGAATGGCAGTTAAGGCAAGCGCTACGAAAATCGCCCAGACTATAGGCGTGGATGTGAGGCGCAGAATCGGCGGAGTCTGCAAATTCGTGATTGTCACCAACAGCGTGAGAATAATTACGATACTGGTGATAAATGAAGCGGCGATGGGGTAAGCTCGCAGGCCAATGAGCAGATGTTGGATGAGCCAGCGGACTGCCCGGACAAAAGCTTGCAGGCTGCGCCGGGCGATGTGCGTCGATAATTCAATGCCGAATAGAAGCGAAAGCACGACTAATGCGACAAATATCCATCCACCGAGATTCGGCAGGGCATTTTTCAGGAAAAACAAACCTGCTGCGGTGATGAACAGTACGGGAGATAGAGCGTCCAGCGGAAAGGTTTTGCAGGGCGAGATTTCGGCTCCAGCGGCGGCACAGTGAGCGACGGCTCAATGAAGTCTTGCGGTGCGACAACGGCGGCGACAGGAGAGCGAAAACCTCTGACAATGCGAGCAAAAGCTGTGACAAACAGGCTGAGTGTGAATATTGATCCCAACACCAGCAGTGAGCGGCGCGTTACAGAGGAAGGGTGGCGTGAACTCTCCATAAAAATTAGCGTAGCACAGGTTTTTGTAATCCGCTATGTTAGGAACAGTGAGTGTTTGCTAACGTGTTTTGACAATTTCCTAACGTTCAAGCTTGCGTGATTTTTCTGTAAGGGCGCAGCAGTGCTGCTCCCCTACGAAAACGAAGACTCCTGTTTTTGCTTACTACAAATCACTTACGGGAAAATCAGCCTTCTAGTCCATGTGCCAGATGATAATGAGCCGTCCGAGGGGTGAAAACATAAAGGCCAGCAAGGCGAGGTTTACCAGCAGTATTGCGACCCTGAAACGACGCTCTGATTTCAATAACCAGCGCCAATAACGCACGAGATGAAGGCTCAATACCCCGCCAAAGATGATTGACCAGGCCGGAGCAATGACTATCATGAGAATGGCAGCCAGATGGAGGATACTCCCGAAGTCCGTGTTATAGTCGAAAAGTGGATAGCCCTTCGGATCGAATACCCCGCCAATCACCTCGAAATAAGGCTGCTGGTTGACACCGTAAATGAAGAAGGGCGCGATCACCAGTCCCAGATAGATAGCTATTATTGTCAGCAGCAGGATGATCCCCAGACGATAAGCACCTGAGCCATTCGGCATGGCGGATTCTCCTTCCAATGTACGATTACGAGCTGCTTCAAGATGTTCACGCATGAGGCTGGCAGGGAAACACCAGATTTCCCAACCGACAATACCGATTAAAGGCAA
>JBGAGR010000272.1:0-10295 GCA_044226645.1 Aggregatilineales bacterium | reverse complement strand
GTTTATCACTCCCTGCTAAAAGCTGCAATAAGCGCCCTGCCGCGAAATACGCATCATCAAAGCCGAAATAATCCTCGCCCATGAACAGATGCCCGCTCATTTCACCACCCAGCGCTGCGCCGATTTCAGCCATTTTCGCCTTGATGATCGAATGTCCGCTGATCCACATCACGGGCTGTCCACCCGCTTTCGCCACTTCATCAAACAACACCTGACTGCTCAGCACATCCGCCACAACAGACGCTCCCGGTTTTCGCTTGAGCATATCCCGCGCCAGCAGCGTTAAAACACGGTCAGCAACGATCACTTTACCCGTTTCATCGACTACGCCCATGCGATCCGCATCACCATCAAAAGCAATTCCGACATCTGCGCCGAGTTCGCGCACTTTTTCACCCAACGCCTTGAGATTCTCGGCCTGCTGTGGATCGGGATGATGATTGGGATAATTGCCGTCCGGTTCGCAGAATAAGCACTCGACAACTTCATGACCCCAGCTTTTGAACAGCATGGGCGCGAAGAGTCCGCCTGTGCCATTTCCAGCGTCCACCACCACTTTCAACGAACGCGGCATGGTAATGCGTTTTTGCAGATCATGCACGTATTTGCTGTAGGCTGTTTGGTCAACTTCGCTTCCGCCTTCGCCGTAAGCAAACTGGTCACGCTCGATAATCATGCGCACCACATCAATCTGCGACCCATACAGATTGCGTCCGCCGATGCTCAGTTTGAAGCCGTTCTGCTCCGGCGCGAGGTGACTGCCTGTGACCATCAATCCGCCTGCGTCATGCTGAATCGCGTGCCAGTACACCAGCGGAGTCGAAACCAAACCAATGTCTACAATATGGCACCCGCTTTCCTTTGCACCTTCAATCACCGATTCAGCCAGTTCGTAAGATGTCCGTCGATTATCGCGCCCGACGATGAGGATTTTCTTCTCATCCACGCGCTGAATATAAGTCCCGAAAGCATGACCAATAAGGTGGGCGACTTTGCGGGTAATGAGTGCGTCATCACCCTCTGCTTTACCGCGAATATCGTACTTCTTGAAGATTTTCGGAGTGATTTCGACCATTGTTGCCTCGTTATTTCATCGACTGAATCTGCTCAACCACATTCACCAGCGCATCATAAGGCTGTGCGCCGGAAACCAGATACTTCTTCTGAAAAATCAGCGCCGGAACGCCCGATAAGCCGATTTGGTAGGCTTGCAGAATATCCTGATCGACAGCCTGCTCGTATTCAGGCTCATTCAGCGCCACCAGAAATGCTTCCCGTTCCAAGCCTGCTTGAACCGCCAAATCAGCGAGTACGGTTAAATCGCTGATGTCCAGACCTTCCTGCCAGTATCCTCGCAGCACAATCGGATGATACTGCTCTCCAACGCCCTGCGCTTCGGCAATCTTCGCACCAATTAGAGCTGCACGACTGCTGATTCCAGTCGGTCCGGATTTGATCTCCAGACCATAATGCTCCCAGGCAATCGCCTCCAAACGTGGGCGACCCGCTTTGATGCGCTCCATATATTCCGCTGGCATGGGCGGCGATCCCTTCGGGCGCAGCTCATAAGAATGCCATACCACTTCGACCCCATGTGACCGCTTGAGTTCCTCCAAACTGGAAGAAACGAGAAAGCACCAGGGTCAGACAAAATCCGACCATACATCAACACGCACAGGCATCGTTTATTCCTCCACCACAATTTCTTGCTTCACATAAATCCGCTGACCATTTTTCACATCATGCCGGACGTGCGTTCCCGGCCCAATCTGCGCTTTTTCCCCGATTTTGACACCCGGCATGGTCATCACATCCACACCGATGAAGGCGTTTTGACCGATAATTGCGCCGAGTTTATCGCGCCCGGTGTTCACTTTATTGCCCTTAACGATGGTGTTTACCGCGCCGTGATCGATACGCAGATTGGCTGTCGTACAGCCTGCTGAAAAGTTCACATGCGGCGCAAAAACCGAATCCAGCACACGGCAGGCGTGCATGGCGCAGTGTTCTGCCACGTAACTCCGCGCGATTTCGGTGGTAAAGCCCACTTCGCAGCGATCCAGCACCATCGACTGACGCACGAGGGAATTGTTGCCGACAATCACATTCGCCCCGATATAGGCTGGGCCAACCACCGCCGCGCCGGGGAACACTTTCGCGCCTTCCCCGATATAGACATCACCTACTAAGGCTGCTGTTTTAGCGATGAAAGCGCTTTCCGCCACCTGCTGCCCTTTGATTTGCGATAGAAACACATTCATCACATCCAGCACATGCCAGGGAAATTTCAACGCGCTCCACTGTCCCGAATAGGGCACAACGCGGTATACGCGCGATTTCATCAGCCCATCCATTGCCCGTTCGTAATGGTCATCATTGGGAATATCTTTGGCATACTCCGCGCGAACCGCCTCAAATAACTCTCCTGCGCTGCTGTGGATATGCGCCACAATGTTCACCAGATTGCTGGGACGGTTTTCCGCGCCGGGTTTCTCGACCATGCCGCTGATTCGTCCACTGCTGTCCACGATGAGATAGCCGCCGGGAAAATAATCCGCCATCTCGTAGCCTGCCAGATAGGTTTCCGAAGGATTAGCGCGATGCGCATTCAACAAATCAATGTGCAGTTTATCATCGACCACATCATGCACCTGATTGATGTAAACCGCTGAGTCCAATCGCCCTGCCAGAGCGGGTTCCGCGCGAAGAATGGCATCACCCATGCCTTTGGGTTCCGGTTGAATGACGACATGTGTTTTCATCGAGGGGAGTTGAGCGGTGATCGCGGTAATATCGGTCTGATTATCGGGGTTGGCGACAATAATCGCTTCTTCAAAACCCAGCGCCTGATAACGTAGGAGTTGGCTCAACAGGAGCGAATCTTTGCCAAAACGCATCAGTGATTTTTCACGCAGAGGCCACAGCCGCGACGACGCGCCGCCAGCCAGAATAATCAAAATCGGTGTCATCGGTACAATCCTTGAACAAACGCTTGAAATAAGGATTTCCAATTGTACCAGCGCACAGGCTACTTTGAGCAGTAATCCGCTCAAACATTTGCATTTTTACAGCATTCAGATTTTAATGAATATCATCTGTGCAAGAACAGGCAATCCGTTTAAGATTAATGCCCCAGGGACAGAATCACACAAAGGTAAGCCAGATGAGCGCGAGTTTTCTATCTAATTTTATGCGATTTACCCTAGAGACCACCGGAGCAGAGCGAGGACTCGCTTGTGACACTGAATTAGAGATTGTCGATCAGGTGAACATTGAACAGGCCGATATCATGTCCGAGCGTTTCACGGGTATCGAAACGATGCGACGTGCCCTGCAAAGCGGCGAATCGGTGATTACCAACAATGCTGTGATGGATCCCTCACTCGCGCCCGTTACGAATACCAATTTCAGCAACCTGCGTGTGATCGTGGTCATTCCGCTGGTCGGCTATGGTGCGGTTTATGTCGATCAATCGATTCGTCAGGGGATTATTGCCAAAGAGGTGGTCGACAAATTGACCATATTGGGCAACCACATCCTCGAAAATGGACAGACAGATGTTGACGAATTGGAATTGAGCAATCTATACCAGCAAATGGGATAGCTTACCCTTGCAGTTGGGGAATGTTGCGCGGCTGCGGGATAGCCTTCAGGATATCATCAACCAGATTCGCGGTTCGCTTGCTGTACAGCCACACCATACCCGGTTTGACTTCGGTGCCACAAATGACCGCCAGAGAAACGGTATAAGGCGTACCGAATTCGATGATATAAACACCGTTATTCGCGCCCTCAAAATAGGTCGAATGGAATTTAGTTTCTTCCAGAATGCCTGCCAGTGAACGCTGTGCACTGTGGTCGATACTCAAGGCTTGTGTCAACAACTGGAGGTCATATTCTTCCAGTTTCCCGGCGGCTCCGACCATGTTTCCGTCTGAGTCAATCAAACCAGCAAAACGCGCTTTGACATGCCCCAGCAACCGTTCGAGTTCCCAGTTAATTTGCTTAAACTGAGATCGATTCAGCACGAGAGCAGCCGGACGGGTACGAGGGTCTAGCCGCCGCGCACGATCAACAGTGACTTCGGGGGCTTTCGCTGGCGCAGGCGATTCGGCGACCTCATCTTCATTACGCCGCAGTTCAAGCTGGCGCTCAATCTGCATCAGCGCAAAACTCATATTCAGGGGTTTGTACAGATAATCCACCGCACCCATCCGGTAAACCGCGACAGCGCTTTTGGCCGAAAGGTCGTCATCAATGACAATCACGCGCGATTTAGGACGCAGCCCGCCCACAACTGCCAGCAAATCCATCCCGCTCAAATCAGGCAGTTCGGCTTCGGTCACAATCAAATCAAAATCGGTCAGCAGAATTTCACTGAGCGCTTCTTCAAAGCTGCTGGAATAATTAATCAAATAACCGCCCACTGATTCGAGCGTGTCAATCAGTGCAGCACGCATCTGTTGGTCTTTAGCGACAATCAGGATGCGATCCTGACGGTGTCCATTTGAATTTGCTGCTTCCATCCAAATTCAACTTTCAGCCCGATTATTAACCAGCAACAAAAGCCGCTATCAACGGTTCCATCGCGATCACCGGGATCAACTCCGATTTAATGTTTATGATACCACGAATGTACTTTCCCGATGCTGAAGCATGTTCGAGTTGGAGAGAATTTACATATTCTACTTGCAGCACTTCATCTACCACCAACCCTACCTGCCGATCAGCGTGTGCCCCCACAATGAAATAACTGGAACTATCAACGCTTGGGGCAGGCCGATTAAAGACTAAGCGTAAATCCACCAGCGGCAGGATGAATCCGCGTCGATTCACCAATCCCAATACTTCCCGGGGCGCATCCAGCACAGGTATCCGTTCCACCATTGCCTCGACTTCAATCACGTCTTCGATCAGCAGTGCGTAGACCTGATCGCCCAGGCGGAAGGTCAGAACAGGCAGTTGGTCATTCTTCAGGAGGGGTGTTTTCTTGAGCATCGTGCGAGTTCGTTTCGTCCCGCCACATCACCATCATAATCGTCGGAGAACTCTCGTTCTCAATCAGAATTTCATCCACCAGATCGCCCAGTTTTGAACGCAGCGCAATCATCACGTTGCTGGACGATGCCCCAGCAAGCCAGGGCGTTACCACTGACAATTGGACACCATGCTTTTCCACGCTCATCACGCCATTGAAATGTAAGGTGTGAACACTCCCGGTTTTCAGAACCAGTTCCGCCAGAGTCCCCGCTGCGCTGGCAAGCTGTGCCTGATGTGCCGGGTTAAATCCCAATAGACCAGCAGCACGACGCGCTGTATTACGGGCAATCATCACATCCATTGAGTTTTCAATCGGCACCGTCAGCACCGGGGGGTGCATGGTGTATGGGCCTTTGGGTTTCGACATATTTACTTGATGAGACCTAGTTCCTGAAGTGTGTTTATAAGGTGTTCGGTGGCAAAAATATCCTTCGGGATATAGTCATCCGCGCCAGCCTGCAAACCAGACATCGTTTCCTGTGCCCCATCCCGTTCTGTCAGCATAATGATCGGGATAGACTGGGTTTCCGGTGTACGCTTCAAACGACGGCAGACCTGATAGCCATCCATACCCGGCAGTTTGACATCCAGAACGATCAGCGCTGGAGCCTTTTCCAGCACAGCACGGATGCCGTCCAAGCCATCGTAAGCGATGCGCACATTGAGGCCAACACTTTCCAAAGTGGCCTTAATTTGTGTCGCCTGGGTCTTACTGTCTTCGATCAACAACACGTCCATAAAAATTCAGACAGCCTTCACTCTGGTTTGCATACTTAACCTTCACTTCATTATAGTCTATTCCCCAAAATAAAATGGTATACAAACGGGAATACCCCCATTTACAGGCGGTTTTCAAACCAGTCGCCGCATAAGTGCCGGAAATTGGCGCAGTCCCATCACTTCCTGCACTGCCCCACGTTCGATGGCTGCTGCTGGCATTCCGAACACGGTACAACTATCCTGATCCTGTGCGAAGGTACGTCCACCCGCGCGGCGCATCGCCAACAAACCGTCTGCACCGTCATCACCCATCCCGGTCAGAATCAAGCCCGCCGCTTTCGCCCCGCATACTGTCGCCACTGAATGAAACAATACATCAACCGAGGGAACATAACGATAGCCTCTCCGTTCATGCAGCAGTTCTGCCACCAATTCACCATTCCGCCGGGCAACTTTGAGATGAGCCTTACCGGGCGATAAATAGACTCCGCCTGCCCGTAAAGTCATCCCCTCAGTGGCAACCCGCACCTTCAACGTGGTGACATCATCCAGCCATCGCGCTAAACCGGCAATAAACTCATCCGGCAAATGCTGGACAATCGCAATAGGGGCAGCAAAATCAGCGGGGAGCGTGCCTAATAAGGTGCTCAGGGCGCTCGGCCCTCCGGCGCTGGCACCAATCGCTACCAATTCCACCGGGTTATCGCGTAAAGAACCTGTCTTCGCCAGCGGCGCGGTACCATTCAGTGCCCCTGTTTTCCCCCAGCGCCGCACCACACTCACCCGCGACATGGCTATCAGGACGCTGGTCAGCCGCCGCTGCTGTGCTGCAAAGGCGGGTTCACTGCGGCTGGGTAGTTTTGGAATGACTGCCAAAGCTCCCGCCTGAATCGCCTGAAAGGATAAATCAATGTCTTCTTCCAGCGCCCCGCTCACCATCACAATCGGCGTGGGGCAACGTGCCATAATCTCGCGCGTGGCTTCCAGACCATCCATCCCGGGCATCCGAATATCCATCGAGATCACATCCGGCTTGAGTTTTTCCGTCAGTTCAACCGCTTCATAACCGTTGCGCGCTTCACCCACGACATGCAGTCCCGGCGCGTCGTTAATCAGACGCATCAGGAGCAGTCGTACTGTCGGGCTGTCTTCAGCCAGTAGGACGCGAATCGCGCGTTCAGGCATCAAACCTCAGCCTTCAGATTAAACGGTAGAGCCAACTGTTTCATTAGGTCATCATCCGACATTTTCGGCACCTGAACAATCATCTGACAGCTTTCACCGATATGGATCGAATCGACAGCACGCCCATAAGTTTCAATGGCAACAACCTAGAACTGTAAAGATGGTTCTGTTTCAGAAACGATAATTAGATTATCGCCAACTCGCAATTGGCCTTCAATGACTCGACCTGGAATCATCCATATGGTGCGCCATAATGATTTGGTTTCATAAACTTCAAAAATTCCGCTCATAGATGAATGTCTTTCAAAGTTTCCTCAACCAAACTTGCTATACCAACGCTCGAATGACCTTGAGCAGTTCGCCCTGATCGAAGCGTGACTTTACCAGATAGGCATCGGCTCCGGCTTTAAGACCTTCTTCGCGCTGCTCTGGTTTACCGAGCGAAGTCAACAGGATAATTGGTGTGTGTTCCAGTTGAGCATCCGCTTTCACCCGCCGTGTCAGTTCAAGGCCATTCATGCGCGGCATCTCCACATCAGCGATGACCACATCAAATTCACGTTCGCCCAACCGATCCCAGGCTTCCATGCCATCCACAGCAACATGCACTTCGAAACCCGCTGTTTCGAGGATGTGTTTTTCCAGCGTGCGCGTCGTAATCGAATCATCAACGATCAGGACACACAGCCGTCGTTCAGCCGTCGTTACGGCATTCATGGTCATGGTCTGTCTGAGATGCAAACTCGTCTGCCCTGTCGCGCCACGTATCAAATCATTCGGGTCAAGGACGATGACAATCTCACCGCCGCCCAGCAGCGCCGCCCCGGACACATACTGCGCCCCCGCAATCTCGTGCCCCAGCGGTTTCAGCACCAGTTCCTGTTCACTGAAAAGTTCGTCGACTTCAAAAGCCACCACCCGATCTCCCACCGTCAAAATCATCACGGGGATTTCGTCCATTTCGGACAGCGGTTTCACATGCAGCCCCAATATCCGTCCCAACGATACAACCGGAACCGGACGCTCATCCAGCATAATCATTTCACGGCCTTCTGCCGTAAATAATACATCCCGTTGCAGCGTCATCATCCGGGCCACCGAAACCGATGGAACGGCAAAATCCTGTTCCCCCAATCGCAGCAAAATACAGCTCAGACGCACCAATGACACCGGAATCTGAAGGACAAAGGTCGTCCCTTTCCCCGGCTCGCTCTGGACACTGACGCGCCCTCGCAGGCTCTCGACCCGTGTCCGCACAATGTCCATCCCCATGCCGCGTCCACTCAAAGCCGTGACCTTATCATTGGTGGTCAGGCCGGGATGAAAAATCAAATTGTAGGCATCCTCGGCGTTAATGACGGCTGCCTCCTGCGAATTGAGCAATCCTGCGTGAACCGCCGCGCGGCCAATGCGGAATGCATCCAACCCGCGCCCATCGTCACTCACCCGCAGCACAATTTCCTTGCCACGCTGCTCAACCGAAAGTTCAACACGCCCGGTCACCAGTTTGTTCGCACGCCGCCGATCATCTGGACTTTCAATACCGTGATCGACTGCATTGCGCAGCAGATGCATAATCGGTTCTTTAAGGGCATCCAGCGCGGTCTTATCCATTTCAACCGTCGCGCCATTAACATCCAGGTGAACTTCTTTACCCGTGTCCCGCGCCAGATCGCGCACCAACCGTTGAGAGCCACCAATCAATGTCTCAAACGGAACCAGCCGCATACCGCTGATGTCCTGCTGCAACTGTTCGCTGAGCAGAGAAAACTGTGCGTTATACTGCGCCAGTTCACGGGCAAGCTGCCCCAGATGACGATTAGTCTCGGTCAGGTATCGTTGATTCGTCTCCAGAAATTTAAACAGCGTGACGACTTCATCCGGGGTTGTATCCGGTTCATTCTGCAAACGGCGTGCCAGCCGTATATAAGCGGTGCGAATTGCGCGCCATTCCCGCTGCCAGCGTTGATTTAATTTTTGCAGCCGCTGAAACTCACGCAGATGCGCTTCACTGTGCATCCGCACCACCAGCAGTTCACTGGCGGCTCCCATCAGCCGGTCAAGCCGCGAAACCGGCACACGCACTGTTTCTTCGGCAGTACGCAGTTGCAGGGTTCCGGAATCCCCTCCATCTCCAGTCAGGGTGACGCGACTGAGCGTTGAGGTACTTTTGGCAGGCGTTACAACCGGATTGACTTCCTGTGCGGCGGGCATCACAATCGCCTGCTCACTGGATTTTTTCTTGGCGGGTTTTGCCACCCCCACAACGGTCTGCTCCATACGGGTCAGGGTCGTCGCCAAAATCTCGGTATCATTTTCAACCCCATTAACCACATTCTGAATCAGATCAAGACCGTCATACAGCAAATCAGCTATAGTCGGATTGAGCTTCAACCGCTTGTTCAGCGCTGACTCAAAAATCTCTTCCATATAATAAGCAATCGTTTCAATAACATTGATGCCAACCGCCCGCGCCGCGCCCTTCATACTGTGGGCAACCCGGTTCATCTCGCGCAGTACATCGCTTTCATCTTGAGGCGTTCCCGCTTCGATTTGCAGCAAGGTCGAATTCAAGGTCTGGAGATAATCCCCCACCTCTCCCCAGAATATATTGAGCAAATCAGCATCTTGCGGATCGCTCATAGCTTGAGTCCAGCCAACACCGAATTAACCCGATTGGAAACATCCTGCAAATTCTGCACACTGGCCTTCACCTGTGTGGTGGTACTGAGCGTTTCAGTCGTTGCATGTTTGATCGTGCGCATGGCCTGCGTCAGTTGATCCATACCGATAGTTTGCTGGCGGGTACTGGCGGCGATTTGCAGAGCAGCCAGTGCCGCTTCCTCAATCGCGTGGGCTAAATCGCGAATCGAATCACCCGCACGATTCACCAGATTTTGCCCATGATCGACACCCTTGCTGCCTTCTTCCGTCACCATCACGGCAGCGTTGGTCGCGCGTTGAATCTCACCCAGAATTTCGCGTACTTGTACGGTAGCCTCGCGATTCTGATCCGCCAGATTGCGTACTTCCAGCGCCACAACCGCAAATCCCTTACCTTCTTCACCTGCGCGGGCAGCTTCAACTGATGCGTTTAACGCCAGCATACGCGATTGGTCAGCCAGATTGTTGACCGTCGCGATAATTTCGCCAATCTGCTGCGTATGTTCGGACAGCACCATGATATTATCAGCAATATCTTCCACCCGGCGGCGAATCAATTCCATACCGGATACCGTTTGCTGTACCGCTTCCGTTCCCACCCGCGAAACATCCACTGAAATTTGCGCCGTTTCTGCCACACTCTGAGCGCGTTCCGCCGTTTCCGTCACTGTCGCCCGGACTTCATT
>JBGAGR010000271.1:0-10310 GCA_044226645.1 Aggregatilineales bacterium | reverse complement strand
TTGATGACGTAGATGTCCCAGTTCCCGCCGTCCTGTGAAGCGAATGCGATTTGTGATCCGTCCGGCGACCAGGCCGGTTCGCCGTCAGCCCCGACGTTATTGGTCAGGCGCTGTGTGCTGAAGCTTTCTCGGTCATCGGGCGACGAAACCAGCAGGTAAATTTCGTCGTTCCCGTCGCGTGTCGATATAAATGCGATTTTGCTCCCATCTGGCGACCAGATTGGATTCGTGTCGTCAGCCTTGGTATCCGTCAGTGCGCGTACATTCGAGCCGTCCGCGTTCATCAGATAGATATTTTTGTTGCCGCTGCGGGTCGAATGAAAGGCGATTTCGCCCGTTCCGCCCGTGTCACTTGGCGCATAACTAGCGATACAGGCATCCGCCGTTGCCGTCAGCACATCTCCCGTAATTAAAGCCGGATTCGCGGCATTCGTCGCTTCCAGTGCCGATAGGGTCGCTTGCAGATTCGTGCTCTGCGTATTGCCTTGTACGACCATCAACGCCAGCACAGCCAATGCCACCAATATCACCCCCACTGTTCCCGCCACAGCCAGCCGTCGATTCCGCGATGGGGGCGGCGTAGGTAACAATTCAGTCGGGGTTTGCATCAGCGGAATGGTCGAGAAGGCTGATGTCCCCAGCTTAAGATTGCGCGGTGTGGTCACAAATTTCGGCTGACCCTCAATCGGCATCATGAAAAATCCAGTGGATTGGGTAGCATCACTGATCCCGGCCTGCCTGATCGCCTCGTCAAAATCCTGCGAGAAGGCGGTCATGTTGGGGTAACGGTCTTCCGGACTTTTGCTCAATGCCCGCTGCATCACCGGGATGATCGTCTCCGGCACTTCACCACGCAGTGATGGGGGCAGTTCCGGTATATCATGCAGATGCTTGTGAATCACCTCATACAGAGTCGGCGCGATAAACGGCGTTGTGCCGCTCACCATCTCGTAAATCACGATGCCCAGCGCGTATTGGTCGGACGATTTCGCCCATTGGTCGCCGCGCCACACTTCCGGCGGCATGTAGGCCGGAGTCCCCACCATCATGCCCGTCGTCGTCAGCGTGGAACTGCCGGCTTCTGCCGCCGCTCGCGCGATGCCGAAATCCACCAGATACGAATTGCCCTGCTCATCGAACATGATGTTGTTCGGTTTAATGTCCCGGTGAATCACACCCTTATCATGGGCATAATCCAGCGCGTTCGCCATCTGCCGCAGGAGAGTCGCCGTTTCGGAGAGTGTCGGCAGGCTTTCCCCTCGCGCTTTTAACTGCTCCAACCGCTGCCCCAGCGAACCTCCTGTCAGCAAACGCATCACCACGTAGCTGATGCCCTCCGGGGTCACGCCGTGATCGTAAACAGGCACAATATGCGGATGCTCCAGCGAAGCCGCCATCTGAGCTTCCCGCGCGAACCGTTCCAGATAATTCGGATCGCTGATCGACGCGCTGTTCAGCACTTTGATCGCCACTTTCCGCTTGAGTCCCGGTTGGTACGCCAGATAAACCGACCCCATCCCCCCGGAACCAATCATCTCGCGCAGTTCATACTGCCCAAATGTCGTGCCGCCAATATTCTCAGTGCTCATCGCAGTTATGCTCTCTAGCGGACAAATACAATCCGCTGTCATTTAGTCATGCATGGTGCGGGAAAATCACACGGCATTTTGCCCAGGCGTTATCAACCGCGCCTGTCACTGCCCCAAATACTGTTCGCTTCTCTAATAGTTATACCTAAGTTTTATCATAAATGGGCGAATAAGCAAAAAGATGCGCACAGAATCAAAAAGGGCAAATCATCACGACTTGCCCTCTGCACTTTTGACTTTGTACTTTTAACTTCTGTCCTAAAACACCGCTTCCGGCATCGCCAGCGGCAGATTAAACGTGTCCGCCACGCCCGGATACGTCACAGTGCCCTGATACACATTCAGACCCTTCGCCAGACCCGGATCACCCCGCAGCGCTTCATGCAGACCGACATCAGCGATCTTCAGAATATAGCGCAGAGTCGCGTTCGCCAGCCCGAAGCTCGATGTACGCGGCACCGCTCCCGGCATATTCGCCACACCGTAATGCAGCACGCCGTCCACAAAATAGGTCGGATTGCTGTGCGTGGTCGGATGCGTGGTTTCGACACACCCGCCCTGATCGACAGCCACATCCACAATCACGCTGCCCTTGAGCATAATCGAGAGCATGTCGCGCGTAATCAGGCGTGGAGCGCGCGCCCCGGTAATCAGCACCGCGCCAATGACCGCATCAGCGGTGGTAATTGCATCGGCAATATTGGTTTCATTCGAGGCCAGCGTCGTCAGACGACCTTTGCCGCCCATCACTTCATCCAGATAGCGCAGTCGTTCCATATTCACATCCAGCAGCGTCACCCGCGCGCCCATACCCAGCGCCACACTCGCCGCATGAGTGCCAACCGTCCCCGCGCCCAGCACGACCACGTGCGCTGGCTTGACACCCGGAATCCCGCCCATCAGAATCCCGCGTCCGCCTTCCGGCTTCTCCATATAATGCGCTGCGATCTGGGTTGCCATCCGCCCAGCCACTTCGCTCATCGGTTGGAGCAGCGGCAGATGACCCTGCGCATTTTCCACCGTTTCATAAGCCAGCCCGGTCACACCGCTGTCGAGCAGGGCATGGGTTAATTTTTCATCGGCAGCCAGATGCAGATAGGTGAACAGCAGCAGATCATCACGCAAATAAGGATATTCCTGCGGCTGCGGCTCCTTGACTTTCAGCACCATCGCGGCACGCGACCAGGCTTCTTCGGCGGTGTGGACAATCGTCCCGCCCGCCTTGACATATTCATCATCACTGAAGGCGCTGCCCGTTCCTGCGCCCGTTTCCACCACGACCTGCTGCCCGTGCCGCACCAGTTCGCGCACGCCGTTCGGCGGCAGTGCCACCCGGTATTCGTTGTCTTTAATTTCTTTTGGAATGCCGATAATCATGAGTTTCGCCCCTATTGGAAGTTAATATCCCTGCGGTTTACTTCATTGTACATGATGTAGTAAAAAACACCATAACCATCATACAATGTGTCCAATAGGCGCACCTGCCTGCCGCATTTTACCTGCAACTCAAAACGAACACCTGATATACTGCCTGTTTATCAGGTGTGTGCTGCTTCACTCACGACATAAACCTTCAGCGTCAAATTAACCCGGATACCATATTTTGCGTGGGTCATCGGGTTTACGCTGATAAGTCCATGCGCTCTCGATCATCTTCTTTAAATCGTACTCAGGTCGCCAGTTCAGCAAAAATTTAGCCTTCGCATTATCCAGCCATGTCGAATGATACGGCGTAAGGATGTCCACTAGAGGCAAGCCGCGTGTTTTCGCCAGGTAATTCCCTAAAGCACCATAATCCACCGGCTCATCCATACAGATGTTGAAAGTTTGCTGCCGCGCTTTGGGCGCATCTATCGCCGCCAGAATCGCGCTCACCAGATCATCCACATGCACAAAATTGCGCTTAACGGGTTTGCCATCCGGGTCAAGCATGACGGGAACAGCCTGTGTTTTCACGTACTCGTCGGCTTTTTCTGTCCCAACCAGATCGCGCCAACGCGGCCCCCCGAAAACATCCTCGCCAAACGAAAGCTGATATTTGAAATCGTCTTTTTCCATAATCCAGGGCGCACGTAAGCAACATCCATTCAACCCATATTGAATGGTGTACTGTTCCAGCATCACTTCTTCCAGCACTTTGGAAAGGGCATAGCAGCCCTCATAGGCGCTGTGTTTCTGCGTCTCCGTGACCGGGATCGGATGCGGGTAAACGAAATGTCCCATCGCCGCATCACCGCCAATCAAAATGAACTGCTCAAATGTCGGGCTGACACGGCAGGTTTCCAGCAGCCAGAACATACCCTTTACCGCGACATCCATAATGTCTTCGGGAGTCTCTTTACAGGTCGCCAGATGCAGCACATGGGTTACATCCCGCAGCGCTTCCTGCACCACGTTCAAATCATGAATCGAGCCTTTAACCGTTTCCAGCCGTTCATGGGCTTCCAATCCCCGGTTATGCAGTAATGCCCGTATCGTGAACTGCTCAAAAGCCGGATCATGCAGCACCCGGTTGATAAAAGTCTGTCCGACTTTCCCGGTTGCGCCCGTTACCAGAATACGTTTCATTGCAGCCCTCCTATCGTAATGGAACCCCTGTCGATTGGCGCACAACCAATCGCGGTTGCAGCACAATATCCTCAACATCAGCCGCCGTTTGCTGCTGTTCGATCATATCAATTAACAGAGTCGCGCCAGCTTGCCCCATCTCGAAGCCCATCTGGCTAACGGTTGTCAGCGGCGGAATCATCAGTGGGGCAATATCAAGATCATCAAAACCAACAATCGACACTTCATCCGGCACCCGTACACCGGATTGAAAAGCCGCCTGAAGTAAACCTATCGCAATAGCGTCGGTTGCCGCGAAAATAGCGGTGGGGCGCTGTGCCTCAGCAAAAATACGCTGTCCGGTTTCATAGCTGGACTGGAACGAACGCGAAGTGAGGTGAACACACAGCATATCCTCAGCATCGTGCTCGCGCATATACTGCTCGTAAGTCGCCGCTCGCAGTTGACCGTCCGCGATGGTCGGGTCAGAAACACAGGCAATCGCGCGATGTCCCAGACTCCACAGATGATCCATCGCCAGAATCGTACCTGCTGCACTGTCCGCATAAATGCCAGGGAAGGCGCGGCGGCTTACCCGGTCACTCACGCCGACCACATAGCGATGCTGACGCATCAGCATATCAAGCGCGGTTTCGCTGCCCTGTAATTCGCCAATAATCAGGATGCCGTCCGCGTGCGATTGCTCGAACATCGAACCATAATCCAGGGCGATGTCAAGCTGGCGCTGCACATGTCCCAGAAAAACACGATAAGCGCGGTTGACAGCGGTGTCATTCAACCCGCGCAAAATCTGGCTGTGGAATAAGCTGGTGATGTTCTGCGCCAGCACACCAATCAATGAACTGCGGCTTCCACGCAGTGCCCGCGCCATAAAATTGGGGCGATAGCCCAGTTCCGCCGCGGCTGAGAGCACCTTCTGCCGCGTTTCTTCGCGAATCGGCACACCGCTTTCGCGACCATTCAGAATACGCGATACCGTCGTGGTGGAAACACCCGTTCGTTCGGCAATATCTTTAAGTGTGGCGACCATTTGTTGATGTAACCTGCGCTGCCGGGACGCAGCCTGTTGGTGGAGTTTACTTGACAGCTAATCTGTGACTGATTATACTTTTGGCCTATGAAAACGTCAAGCGTTATCGTTGAGCCTTGCATTTACCGTCCGAATGAGAGCGGCGAAAACGCCCATACGAATAGCAAAATCCAGTATGGACGAATGTCATATCATTTGTGGAGAAAGTACCCATTTTGCTTGACCGAATGACTCTAAAGTGTTATACCAGAATGGGAATAGGTGTGACCGTTCACACATCGTCGAACAAAATTAATGTTGATATTACCTATCCGACTCTCGACTGTTCATATCCTTCCTCACGTTGTTCTTCCCTGTGCCCAACATATGCTTGTTTTGGGTATTTTCCCTGCTGCTTTACCGCATCGCACTGCCTTTCGGCTAGACCGGCACAGAACCGGTGAAAGGAGACAATTCCTCGCGTGACCATCGGGTTTAGATGACCCGGTCAATTTTCGTTTCGTATATACTTTTGAGGAGATTACAAATGAGTACAAATCAAGGTTTTTCGCGCCGTACTTTTCTTAAGGGTGGTCTGGCCGCTGGGTCAGGACTTGCGTTCGCTAACTTAATGGCTTTTATTGATTACCGCCGCGCCAATGCTCAGTCCAACCCCATCAAGGCCGCTATGTCCAGCGCTGGTCTGGCAGGTTCATGGAATGCACAGGGACAGGATGCCGCGCTGTATTGGGCGAAGCAGTTGGGTGTGGAAGTGACCTGGTTTGACGGCGAATTCGATCCGGTCAAGCAGCGCGCCAAATTCGACCAGATCGCCACCGAAAAGTGGGATTTCATGGCTGTCCAGCCGAACACCATCGGGACACTGGTCGAACCGATCAAGGCTCTGATTGATGCGGGTACACCCTGCATCGGTATGGATACGCTGGTTGCGCCGCTGGATGATATGAAGTCGATGGGTTTCCTGACCTTCATTGCCCCCAGTAATGTGTTTATGGCGGTTTCGGTCATGAACGAAGTCGTCAAGAAAATGGGTGGCGCGGGCAAGATTTCCCACATTGGTGGACAGCCGGGACATACAGGCGCACAGGCGCGTGGTCAGGGCTTCCTGAATGTGGTCAGCCAGTATCCGGACATTGAAGTGGTCGATGACCAGCCCGGCAACTGGGATGTCAGTCAGGCCGCCGCACTGACCGAAGCTGTCCTCAACCGCGCACCTGATCTGAAGGCGATTTTCGCTGACAACGACGATATGGCGCTGGCTGCCCGTCAGGTCGTGGAAAACGCTGGTTTGGGCGCTCAGGTTTCAGTGGGTGGTGTGGATGCCATGCCGAATGCGCTGCAAGCTGTGGCGGATGGCAAGCTGGTGGCGACCTGCCGTAATCCTTCCTGCCGTATTCACGGTTGGGCGGTTGTGGCTGGCGCGTATGCTGCTACTGTTGGTCTGGAACAGGCACGCAAGGACATTCCGTTCTTCATTCTGGCGGACGGCCCGGCAGTTACAGCCGACATCGACAGCAATCCTGACTTTGCCAACGAACCCTGGAAGCGCGTTAACTACGGCTTGAGCACCATCGAAGGTCAGCTCTGGCTGGAATCGCAGTTCATTCTCTAGTCTGGATGTTTGCAAAACCACCAACGGCTTTGCATAATTAGGATATATAGGGGCGCAGCACAAGACTGCGCCCCTACGAAAATTTAGCATCAGTAGATATTCATTTTTCTTTTTTGGAATAGTAACTAATTGTGCCGCCATGAATACCCCACCCGTTATTGAACTGAAAAATATCTCCAAACGATTCCTCAGCCTGCAAGCGCTCGAGCATGTCAATTTTGATTTGCGCGAAGGCGAGACACACGCGCTGGTTGGCGAAAACGGTGCGGGTAAATCGACCCTCATGCGGATTCTGGCAGGCATTTACAGCGAATATGAGGGTGATTACTTCATTCAGGGACAATCGGTTCGCCTGAATTCGCCCAAAGACGCGCTCAATCGCGGCATCGGCATGATTCACCAGGAACTCAGTGTTATTCCCGATCTTTCGGTAGCTGAAAATCTCTTTCTGGGCCGGCAGAAAATCAATCGTTGGGGGCTGATTGACTGGAAAGGGATGAACCAGTCCGCAGAGGAAGAACTCGCCAAACTGGGCTTCGACCATCTCGATGTGCAGCGCCCTCTCAGTGCGTATCCACTCGGTACTCAGCAGGTGGTCGAAGTGCTGCGCGTGATGCTGTCCGGCGCTCAGGTTTTGATTATGGATGAGCCAACTTCAGCGCTGTCACCTGCCGAAGTCGAACGGCTTATTCAGCTTATTGATACCCTGCGCCAGACCAAGCGCAGCATCATCTACATTTCACACTTTCTGGATGAAGTGATGCGTGTCGCGGATCGCATCACGGTACTGCGTGATGGGCAAAAAGTAGAGACACTCGAAAAGACTTCAACCAGTGTAAACCATATTATTTCGCTTATGCTGGGGCACGAAGTTGAAGCCACGCCGCCTCCCACCATGCACGAGCAGGATGGACATACGCTGCTTGAAATTAATGCGCTAACCTCTGATGTATTTAATGACATTTCGCTGAAGGTCAACAAAGGCGAAATCGTTGGTCTGTATGGAGCCATTGGTGCAGGTCATTTCGATGTGGCGCGTGCGCTGTTCGGTCTGTACCGCTTTGACACGGGCAGCATTACGCTGGATGGCGAAATGTTCCCGCGTGATTTTTCGGCTGCTTATGCGATCAAACACGGGCTTGCTTACGCGACAGAATCGCGCCGCAAGAGCCTGTTCATGGACGAATTGATTTATCGTAATGTCACCATGCCCCACCTGAACCGCATTGGTAGTCTCTTTGCGGGGCAGAGCGAGGAATTGAAAGTCGCAGCGCCAGCCCTTGAGCGGGTCAACCTGCAACCGCCTGATCCCATGAATCCGGTGGGGAAATTGAGCGGAGGCAACCAGCAAAAAGTGGTTATCGCGCGTTGGCTGGCTTTCCCGCCCAAACTCCTGGTGATGAGCGAACCCACTCGCGGCATGGATGTGGGAGCCAAGAGCGAAGTTATGAATATCCTGCGCGATTTCCGCGATCAGGGTTACGGCGTTCTGGTCGCATCCAGTGAGCCGGAAACGGTTCTGGCTGTCTGTGACCGGATACTGGTCATGTCGCGTGGAAAAGTCGTTTCCGAGATGGCAAATATTAACCTGAATAAAGATGTTTTAATGAGGCTGCTATGATTCCCCAGACCGAAACTTCACCAACTGATGCTGCATCCTCCCGTGTGAAAGCGCAATCGGCTTCCTCTATCTGGCTGCGACGGTTTACGGCTCTAGCGCCCTTATGGACGCTCTTCATTCTGGCTGTTTTTTTCAGCATTGTTTCGCCCAACTTTGCCCGTCCTATTAACCTGAATAACATCCTCGCTCAAATTTCCACGCTGGCGATTTTTGGCACTGGCATGACCTTCGTGCTGCTGCTGGGGGAAATTGACCTGAGTATCGCGGCTGTAGCCGGATTATCCGGGATGATCGCCGCTTATATGTATGCTAACCTGAAAATTCAGGAGCCGGTTCCAACCATTGTGGCGCTTCTTGCAGCGACCATCCTCGGTCTGGTGAGCGGTATCGCCAGCACCCGCTTCCGCATTCCAACCTTCATGAGTACGCTGGCGATGTCCCTCATCGCTGGCGGATTGAACACCTATTTCAGCAAAGGCCGTGTCATCAGCGACCTGCCGGAAATCTCTACTTATCTGGGCAGCGGACGTATCGGAGGCGAGGGTGGCTTCAGGGTTATCATTATTGTCGCCATAGCGGCTCTTTTGGTCGGGTATCTGATTTTGCGTTATACCCGTTTTGGTCGCTACGTCTACATGACTGGAGCCAGCGGCCCCAGCCGTTCAGCCGCTCGACTGGTCGGAGTCAATACAAATCGTATTCTGCTGGTTGTCATGACCATTTCTGGTTTCATGGCTGGACTGGCCGGGATCGTCAGTATGGGACGTTTGGGCAGTGCCCAGCCTGTCGCTATTCCGAGTTATCTGATCGATACGATTGGCGCGGTCGTGCTGGGTGGTACAGCGCTTTCCGGTGGGCGCGGAGGCATTCCGCAAACCGTGATTGGGCTGCTGCTGTACGGGACACTGCGCAATGGTCTGGACAATATGCCGCAGATTGATATTTATCTGAAAGACTTCATTACAGGTCTGGTACTGCTGGCTGCGCTGGTCGTGAACATTCTGTTCGCAGGCAGGGCGCAGCGCGACAAAACCAATGCCTGATGGTTTATAGATGAACTGAAAAGAATGGCGGACACGATATCCCACAGGGAGGCTTCGCACTATCGTGTCCCTACAAACAAGGCACATTCTAATCGGTTTTCGTTAGGTGGATTCTATCGTGACTTACTTTGCACTCGACAACCAAACTGTCCTCGACTACATACGAAAGCGTCCTGCTCTGAAGGATGTCTTTTCCGATTTCACAGCGCTGTCATCGACTGAAGTTGGCGACGGTAATCTCAATCAGGTCTTCATCGTCAAAAATCAGCACAAGCCTGCTGAAGCGCTGGTGTTGAAACAAGCGCTGCCTTATCTGCGTGTGGCCGGCGATTCATGGCCGCTCACGCGCGAACGGGTACGCTATGAAACCGAAGCGCTGCTGCTTTACAACAAGCTGGCACCGGGACTCGCGCCACAGGTTTATGACTCTGACTCAGAAATGTCGGTGCTGGTGATGGAATACCTCGGACAGCATGAAGTCATGCGCAAGCCGCTGGTTGCTCGTAAGCGCTTCCCCCTTTTTGCTGACCATATCTCGACCTTTATGGCGAACACGCTGTTTTATACTTCCGATTTGTATCGCAGCGGGTTGGATAAAAAGAATCTTCAGGCGCAGTTTATCAACCCGCATCTGGGTAAGATTCAGGAAGATTTTGTCTTCACGAATCCCTACATGGAATCGCCGGAAAACCGCTGGAACACGGAAATTGATGCGGAAGTACAGGCCGTGCGTTCCAATACGAAGCTCAAATTAGCGATTGCCGGGGTCAAGGAAAGTTATATGACCCACGCACAGGCGCTTATCCACAGCGATTTGCATACGGGCAGTATCATGGTCAACGAGCAG
>JBGAGR010000270.1:0-10356 GCA_044226645.1 Aggregatilineales bacterium | reverse complement strand
CGCTCCTCTGGTGGGCATCGCAGGAAATCCGCATGTATACGCTGCTGGCGCTGCTGGTGACGATTGCCGCCCTGTCATGGCATTCACTTCTGCGCCGCTCATCGTGGCGGGCATGGATCGCCCTCTGGATCAGTGAACTCGCCCTTCTTTATAGTCATAACACCGGCCCCGTCATTGTGGTGTGGTTAAACGCGATTACGATTCTGGCGTGGATAATGAACCGCCTATCGCCTGTAGGGACACGATATATCATGTCCCTGCCCAATACCCGACGATGGGTGCTGTTCTGGTTCGCCGGACAAATCGGAGTCGCGCTGCTCTGGTCGCCCTACTTCGTCACGCGCTTTCTGCTCCTGCCGGAAGCCAACAAAGCCGTCTCCAATATTTCGCCCATGAATTTCGATCTTCTCAGCCGCATGTGGCAGGCGGTGTGGACGGGTCCCTGGCTGATGGTCGGACAGGAACCGCTCATCGTCGCGCTCTCAGCCGTGATTTTCATCCTCGCGCTGCTGCTGATTCCCTGGCGCAGTGCTAATGCCCGATGGCTTGTGCTGCATGTTTTTCTGCTAACAGGCGGTGTGTGGGCAGGGCTGGCGCTGCTCGGCAACGAAATTCACGGACGCTACCTGGTCATGATTACGCCGCTGCTGCTCACCGCCCTCGCCGCTGGTATCGCAAAATTACCTGATTTCCGTAGGGGAGGGTCTCAGACCCTCACTTTGCGACATCTTATTTACCCGATTATCGCTTTATTGACCCTCACTACGGGCGGCGTATGGGCAGGTTTAGCGCTGCTCGGCAACGAGATTCACGGACGCTACCTCGTGATGATTGCTTCACTGCTGCTGATCGCTCTCGGCGCTGGCCTTGCACGGTTATCTGATTTCCGTAGGGGAGGGTCTCAGACCCTCCCTCTGAGATATATTGTTTACCCAATTGTTGCCTTATTCACCCTCACCTTCCTCGCTGCCATCCACTTTGCCACCACCAACCCCGCCTACCAGCATGACGATGCACGCGGCATGGTGCAGTATTACGCCGACCACCTGACCGAAAACGACACGGTACTGGACTGGTCATACGCAGATCGTTACGAACTCGGCTACTACTGGGACAAACTTGGCGTGAAAGCGAAGCGTGTCACCCTGCCGGAAGGCGCTGACCTCGATACCGTTTTGCCCTTGCTGCCGACCAGCGGCGATGTGGCACTCAATGTCTGGTACACGCAGCGTGCCGATTATCGCGGCATGATGTCCTGCGTTCTGGGCAACGGCACGATCAACACGCCCGACCAATTCACTGTCTACGGCATGAGCGACTTACTCTACCGTGCCCCCTCGCTGGATTTACCCGACCTCAAGCCTGCCAATATCTCGGTAGGCGATATAGCGCAGATCACGGCGATAGGCGGCATTCAGGACTCCACCGCCGATCAAGCCTTATGCCTGCCGATTCAATTGACTCTCAAGCAAAAAATGGATGTCGATTTGAAAGTAGTCGTTATTGTCAAGAATTTGGAGGGAGAAGTTGCTCGTGCTGATGCTATTTTCGCTGATGCAGCCCAGCAAACCACCTCGCAGTTAAATCCCGGCGATATTGTGACTGCTTATCCGCTTCTCCGTCTCCCTTATGGTGCGTCAGTTGGACAATACTGGGTGGTGCTGACCGTCTACGACGAGCAAAAACAACTTTCTGGCTACACTTTGACCGATTACGATTTGAGTTCTTCGTTCCAAACTCCTGTTTTTCCGCTCATTACTCCTTGGAATGTGAACCCTGGTGCAGATTGGGAAAAGGTAAATCGGACAAGTGATTTGCCCGTCACAGTTGATATTCCAGTGAGCAATGATTTGACTCTCATCGGACATAATGCTACTGGTGGAACCTTCCGTAATGGTGACATCTTCCCTATTGCTTTGCTGTGGAAGGGCAGTGGGGAATTGCCAGATTTAGAACTAGTAGATACGGCGGGAAAATGGTCTGAAACCGTTTTCGACTCCCCTCAGATACCAAAACACGACTTCATTACACTAGATTGGCGCTTTGTAATCATTCCCCGTGATGCGTCAGATGGAACGGCTGAACTCCGCCTGCCGGATGGTAGAGTTCTCGGCACTTATACGATTGAATCGCTGCCAGCACTGTATTATCCAGCGCCTCCATTTGATACGCTTGTAGAAGATGGTTCTCTTTCGGAGGCGGGGGGTATATTGATCGGTTACAGCATATCCGGTGATATGACTGACCGCAGTCAGCCTTTTACCCTGACTCTTGTCTGGTTGGGACATCCAGCGGACATCAGCTATACCGTTTTCGTCCAACTGGTTACGGATGATGGACGTGTGCTGGCACAAAGCGATTCCATCCCAGCCAACGGCCTCCGTCCTACCACAGGCTGGCGTAGCGGTGAATATATTCTGGATATGCATCAGGTTGTTTTTCATGAGGATGCTTCGCCGGGAACGGCTCGATTAATTGTTGGCTTCTACAATGCCGCCACCGGGCAGCGCGTCCCTAACGCGAGAGGCGGCGATTTCATCACCCTGCAAGAAGGCATTGAGGTAAAATAATGACGTGGGGACACAATATATCGCGTCCGCACGAATGTAGGATATACACCAACCATCATGCCACTCTTGAATCTTCTCACTGGAAACCGCGTCATACTATCCGCCATGAGTAACGCCGACGCACCCACACTCGCCCGCTGGCAGCAGGATAACGAATACCTGCGCCTGCTGGATGCTCAGGCCGCTTATCCCAAAAATGAAGCCATGATGAGCGAATGGATTCGCAACGGGCAGCAGGGGCGCGATACTTTTTTGTTCGGCATCCGTATTCATGCTACCGACTCGCTCATCGGTTTTGTCGAATTGGGCGAAGTGCTTTGGCCGCATCGCACTTCGTGGTTAGCCATCGGGATTGGCGAACGCGCCTATTGGGGGCAGGGCTACGGCTATGAGTCCATGGCGCTCGTGCTGGATTTCGCCTTCCGCGAACTCAATCTGCACCGCATCCAGCTAACGGTCTTTTCATATAACGAACGCGCCATCCGTTTGTACGAAAAGTTAGGATTTCAGCGCGAAGGAGTTTATCGCGAGTTCATGGAGCGCGACGGCGAACGGCACGACATGTACCTGTATGGTCTATTGCGTCGCGAATGGATTACCTGAAATTTACGCAAAACGTTGTACAAAATGTACGAACTTGTAGAGGGCTGCTGTGGTACTACTCGACAAGGGTTAATAAACCAAATAACGGTTTTGCAAACTTAACAACTCTTTCACGAATTCTTCACATTTACAAAGTTGATTGTGCAATTAGGAATTATCGCTAATGACAGATTGCACAAGCAGTAGAACAAATTTACATGAGTTGACGACCTCTCAAATGCTCTTTATACTGACGCATGAAAATTGAATGTGGTGCAGGGATAAAATACATTTCTTAAAATAGTTTTTTACCCCCCCTGCACCCACAAAATCCAACGCCCCGTCCATCGGGGCGTTTCTATTTCTGTGACCAGCGCGTTACAATACAACACATTCTCATAATGAATTTATTCTGGATGATTGTCTTATGTCTAAAACTCGTCAAGCCTACGGTACCTGGCCCGGTGTCATTTCGCCCAAATCGATGGCGGAGATGCTCATTCTCAACGATGTTCAGTGGGATACTGACGGCGAAACCCTCGTCTGGTTGGAAGGACGCGGCGCGAAAGGTGTTCTGGTCGCGCAAACCGGCACTCAAGCCCCGCGTGATCTCACCAGCGATTTATCAGTGCGCGGTATGGTGGGGTACGGCGGCGGTAGTTTCACGGTGGCGCATGGACAGGTGTATTTCGCTGGCCCCGGTGGACGCTTGTATAAGCAGTCTTTGACACAAGGCAGCGCCCGGACGATTACCCCGGCTTTTGGTGAATCCGCTTCGCCAGCCGTTTCGCAGGATGGTAAATGGATCGCCTATGTCCACAGCAGCGAACATAACGATGGCCTGGCAGTTGTGGACAGTGATGGCAAGAGCTGGCCGCGTAAGTTGGCTTTCGGCACCGATTTTGTCATGCAGCCAGTCTGGCATCCCGCAGGCGAGTACATCGCCTACATCGCCTGGAATCATCCGCAGATGCCCTGGGACGGCACCGAACTGCGTCTGATTACGGTTGAATATGACCGCGAAGGTGTCCCCAGCTCTGGACTGATTCATACCATTGTCGGCGATACCAACACCGCCATTTTCCAGCCGGAATTTTCCCCGGACGGACGTTATCTGGCTTACATCAGCGACGAAACAGGCTGGAATCAACTGTATCTCTACGACATCGCGCACAAAACCCACACGCAGCTTACCGACGCGCAGGCCGATCACGGCGCACCCGCTTGGATACAGGGCGTTCGCGTCTACGGCTGGCGCGGAGACAGCCGCAGCATCATCTACACCCGCAGTGAACAGGGCTTCCTCAGCTTGTGGGAAGTGCGGATCGACGACAAGAAATCGAGCCGCATCCATGCCCTCGACAGCTACACCGACTTCGACCAGATCGCCGTAGCAGGCGACTCGATAGCGGTCATAGCCTCGTCCGCCAAAATTTCCGCGCGTGTCATCAGTCGTTCGCTGGAATCAGCCGTTCCGCCCGTCATATCCTTACCCGGAACCGAACCGCCCAGCATTCAGGTGATTGTAGACGAAGGCGATTCACATCGTATCCACCGCCGTTCCGGGACAGAAACGATTCCGCCGGAGCAGTTAGCCGAGTGCAAAGCCATTTCGTGGAAAAGTCATGACGGCGGCAGCGCCTATGGTCTGTACTACGCCCCGGTCAGCGACAAATTCGAAGGCACTGGACAACCGCCGTTGATCGTCTACGTACATGGTGGGCCGACATCGCAGGTCACGGCAGGCTATCATCCCGTCGCGCAGTTCTTCGCCACACGGGGATACGCCATGCTGATGGTCAACCATCGCGGCAGCACAGGCTATGGACGCGAGTATATGAACAAACTCCGAGCCAGTTGGGGCGTTTACGATGTCGAGGATTCTGCCAGCGGTGCGTCGTATCTGGCCTCAGAGGGATTAGCCGATCCATCGCGACTGGTCATTCTGGGCGGCAGCGCAGGCGGATTTACGGTGCTGCAATCGCTGGTGGAAAAGCCGCGTTTCTACAAAGCCGCCGTATGCCTGTATGGAGTCAGCAACCAGTTCGGGCTGGCGATGGAAACCCACAAATTCGAGGAACGCTACACCGATTCACTGCTGGGGCCGCTGCCGGAAGCGGCGGAACTCTACCGGGCGAAATCACCGCTGTTCCATGCCGAGAAAATCATAGACCCGATTATTGTGTTTCAGGGTGAAGATGATAAGGTTGTGCCGCGTAACCAATCCGACACGATTGTCGAATCGCTCAAGGCACGCAATATTCCGCATGAATATCATGTCTACGCCGGAGAAGGGCACGGCTGGCGTAAACCGGAAACCATCGAGCATTATTACACAGCAGCCATCAAATTCCTCAAGCAGTACGTGATTTTTAGCTGACTCAAAGCGCGAATGTGTGTAGGGGAGGGTCTCAAACCCTCCTTTTTCATTTTTCCCCTCAACGTTTACGGATTCATACCTGTAAAACAGGTGAATAACAGGTGTTACGGGAAGAACGGCGACTTTGCGGGAGCCATCCGCCAGAGACCAAACACAATCGCTACCTAAATCTGACATTTTAACGAAATAACTGTTTAAAATATTGACATTGTCAGAAATAGGGTACATAATTGTTCTAATGATTAGCAGACGAGGATTCTGATGATGCCTGATAATGATATTCTCTGTCAGGGCATTTCTCGACGGTGGAATAGTGCTTATACTCAGTTAGTTCAGTGGCAAATTGGCCTTCAATCGATTGCCCGAAACCATTTAGTAGCGCTCAAAGGTGAACTGAAGGGTTTTGGTAATTCTCCAATCTACCATTTGCACGATCAGGCACGTCATTTTCTCACGATGCAGGCAGAATTCTTGGCTGGCACGATCAATATAATTGAGGAGTATGAACACATCCGGCGAGATGCTCAAAGTTTGGGTGGCAATAAGCGGGAGATGAACCTTGCTCAAAACGTTTCCGGTAGACATCTAGCTATGTTGCTAGAAGGTGCTATCACTGTTGACCCCTTTTATCCAATGACGCGCAACTTTATTGCAGGTGTCTACACTTCGTGCTACGAAGCCCCTGCAAAACGTGAAGCTAAATTATCACCAGAAATTGCCAATTATCGTCTTAGCGAAATCAGACCACTTGTTGACATGGGTATAGATCATTATGCAAAACAATTGGTGCGCACGCTTGATGTAAATCGACTAACTGTTCCTCGTGGATTGGCTCCCTCAAAGTTCAAAGCCAACGACGACCTTGATGATTATTTAAGCCAATCTATCAGGATGGGCTGAGCTATGTCTAACAAAAATTATAGATTTGTGTTCGGTAGAAAATCTGAACACGAGTATGAAGTTCATTTGAAAGAACAAGGCGGTGAGCATGATTTCACTGCCCGTCTTTTCGCCGATACCCAATACGATTTCTCGTGGCGACTCGATTTTCACCCGGAAATTGCTTTTGACTTACTCGATTTAGCTGTAGCCATTTATACGGCGGATTGGCACTCCAAAAGAATGCATGATATACAAGCTGATATTCATATCTCCCTGCCTGTAAGGTATCCAGAGATATGGCAATCGAATAAAATTCAAGAACAACTCCAAAGTCTACTCTATTGGTATACGGAAGATAATTGGGAATTCTCATTTACGAAGGCTGTACACGGAATAAGCCTTCCGCAATCGAGTAAATTACCCATACTGGGTGAAAAGGAAGTAGCCTTATGGAGCGCTGGACTTGATTCCTTTACTGGACTTATTCGACGGATAGAGTCGAATACGGCTGATGAATATCTCTTGTTTGGTACGGGAAGTAATGGTCTTATACACGCCAGACAAAAACGCCTTATGAAAGGCAATGACCATATAAAGGGTCTGAGGGCGATTTTCAGTGGAAGAGTGGGCTATCAGAGGTTGCTTATTCAATATCGGTGGAACAAAAACATTGCCAATAACTCGGAATTTCGGGTCAGAGGACTGGCTTTTATTTTACTCGGCGCTGTGACGGCTTATCTTGAGGGTCAAAGCAGCCTTCATATCTATGAAAATGGCATTGGGGCAATCAATCTGCCTTTAAGTGATGCCGAAGTAGGTCTAGATCACGCTAGATCGGTTCACCCAATTTCTCTCGCGCGTATTGAAAAATTTCTCAATACTATATTTGGAAATTTCAAAATCTTAAACTCATTTTGGGATCAAACCAAAGGACAGATGTGCGCTCATATAGTCCATCAACGTGATTTGCAGAAATTGGCATTCCAGACTCTAACTTGTGATCGGCTACCACGTATTGAGGGGAGGCAATGTGGCTACTGCACTTCCTGTTTATTGAGGCGACAGGCATTGTTATGGGCAAATGTTCATGATGAGACGGTATATGGTTCTGATCAAAATCATTTTGTGGAAAATTGGGATATTGACATTCGAGCCGTTTTAGATCAAATACATCATCTCCGAACCGTAATAGACAATTCGAGCGTGTTTTTCGGAGAGTATATAAGCTTATATGAAACGGCGGCTTACCTCGCTGCCCATAATGGTATTTCTGTGGAAAATGCTGAAGAAAGACTCCATCGTTTGTATAAACAATATGTGTCTGAATGGGAAGAAGTTGAACCTATATTGAGAGATAAGCTGAGATTTAACACTAACCGATAAAAAGGATACCAAAGAATAATGAACAATATCCTTGATGAAATGAACCCACAGGAGTTGGGTTCCGAATTAAAAAAAGCACGCGAAAAGAGAGGACTGACGCAGCAGGATGCTTCAGAAATTCTAGGCGTTGCCCGCACGACCCTCACGGCAATTGAAAAAGGCGAACGCCGTATTAAAGCCAGCGAATTGGTACAGCTTGCCCATGCCTATGGTAAAACGGTTGGTGATTTTGTCCGTCAGGAACGCCCTGTGAGCGCACCCTTTCAACCCCAATTTCGCACTGCCTACCGTACCTTGAAGGAAAACGAAGTTATTGCGGATGAGATTGTCGATGAATTTGAAGAATTGTGCAAAAACTATGTTGAGCTTGAAAACATTACCAACGATAAATTGACCTATCACTATCCAGCAGAATACAAGGTTTCGGACAGTCGTATTGAGCAGCAGGCCGAGTCCATTGCTATACAGGAACGTCAACGGCTGGGTTTAGGCGATGGGCCAATCTCGATGTTACGCACCCTGTTTGAACGAGAAGTCGGCTTACGCATCTTTTATATGGATTTAAAGCCATCTCACTATGCAGGTCTGTACGTATATGATGCGGTCATGGGCGGGTGTATTGCCATTAATCGCAAACATTCCCCGGAGCGTCGTCAGTGGTCTCTAGCCCATGAATATGCCCACTTTCTGGCGCATCGCCAGCAGGTTGACCTTGTGCAGGAGGATGAGTATCAACGGCTGCCAGCCAGGGAGCGGTTTGCCGAATCTTTTGCCAAGAATTTCCTCATGCCCGTCAGCAGTATAGGTCGGCAGATCGGGGACAGGGATATTCAGCGGACGGATTTATTCATTTTTGCCAGGTATTTTGGTGTTTCATTTCAGGCCATGACCTTGCGTTTGGAGGAATTAAGATACATTCCGACTGGAACCTGGAATGAACTAAGACAGCGAGTAAAAATCCGGGATATTCAGGAGCGGCTCGGCCTGGAACCCATAGCGGATGACGACCAGAAACTCCCCATACGTTTTCAGTATCTTGCGCTCAAAGCCTTTCAAGACGGCGAAATATCAGAGGGGCTTTTCGCAAAATATCTTCGGGTGAGTAGGGCACAGGCTCGTGAGCTTGCCTTTGCCTTAGAATCAGACGACAAATTACTGGTTGGTGATGTGATAATGCAGCCGGGGGATGGCAATGCCTGAAGTTGTTATCCGCCATGACCATATTGTTTTGGATGCCTGCTGCATCATCAATATCGCAGCAACTGGCGAACTTGACCAGATACGGGCGGCAATTCCTCCTCGGTTTGTGGCATCAACCTATGTTTTGCAGCGCGAAGCCCTGACTTATATAAATACCAGCGGAGATGAAATTCCTATAAATCTGAGTGAATCTGTTCAAAAAGGTCTAATTCTGGAAGCTGCTATAGATTACTCCAATGAAAATGAGTCCAACTATATCGTTGCCTTTGAAGCTGCAAACCTCGATACTGGCGAGGCTGAAAGTGCTGCCATAGCGATCAACCGCAATTGGGCTTTAGCGACGGACGACAAACGAGCCATAAAAATCGTTACTCAGGTTGCCCCTGGTATACAAATTCTGACTACGCCTGAATTGATTAAATGTTGGGCAGATAACCTGGGCGTGTCAGATCACCTCGTGAAAAAGGCTGTACAATCCATTCGCAGATATGTGCCGCCCATCACGCATCCTCTTTTTAGTTGGTGGAACTCTTATTTATAAACAGAAATGTCTACCCATCTCACAACACAATAAATGCTAATCGAGGCATCGAGGATTTATATCCTACAGCCTTGCGGTTCAATCTTCTTCCGTTAGAACATTCATACCGAAAAGTTTACCAAAAGGTAGCCCTTTTACGTCCGATTTGCGCTACGCTGTATGGGATGGCATCCGATGGACAACCTATCGGTTGACTGATGACTATGAACTATCGACTGAACACGAGGAACGAGAAACTTGGAACTGCTTTTGACTCAGGACTTAGCACTCAGCACTCAGGACTTGGAACTGCAACACCTTCATCGTCGATGAACATGATGATGAAGCTTATTGTCCTCCGACATCATTGTCCGCGACGACGACAATCTTCCCTCGCAGAGTTGTCGCCGCGACAATATCCGACATCACCTTCATCGTCGATGAACATGAAGATGAAGATGATGTAGATGATGAAGATGAAGGTGTTCGAACAATCGAATAACGGCCACAGCCGCAAATTTCAGCCACGGCCACAGCCGCCGCCACAGCCACAATTTCCTGGCTTTTCTGATGACTATTGACTTTAGACTTTTTACTCAGGACTTTCTACTCAGCATTCAGGACTTCGCGGTACACCCGCACCGTCGCCGCCGCGACCTGCTCATGCGTGAAATGCGCCAGAACCCGCGCTCGACCTGCTGCCGCCAGCCGTTCCCGTAAATCGGCTTCTTTTTGCAGCCTGCACAGCGCATCGGCAAGGGCATCGATGTTATTTTCTGGCACGATCAGCCCCGCCTCACCGATCACATCGGGAATCGCGCCGCTGTCCGAGCCGATCA
>JBGAGR010000269.1:0-10154 GCA_044226645.1 Aggregatilineales bacterium | reverse complement strand
GGAATTATCGGCCTGTTTTTGCTGCGTCCTGCCCGTTTACGAATGCTGATGCTGCTGGCGTTCTGGCTGGCACTGATAGTCATGGGGCGGACAGTTGCCCTCTACAGTCTGAGTGGCTATTACATGATTCCGCTGCTGCCGTTGGTGACTTTAGGCGCTGCTTCGCTGCTCCGTTGGGGCGTACCCACACTAATCAATGTCCTTCGACAGGATATAGCCTCGTTATTTACGTATTGGAAGCTAATTTACCCTCGACGGCTTGCGACTGGAACAGCCTACACAATTGCAGCCCTGCTGGTTATCAGTCCGCTGCTGGTGACACTCGTGCTGACCGTGAACCAGATTCGCGGCGGCTACAGCACAGCCATAGACCCTTTTTTGATCGCGCCATCTGATGCGCGTCAGGTGGCGGCTTATGTCAACGCGCACGTTTTGCCGGATGAGATAGTAATTGCCTCCCCGGCTGTAGGTTGGCAGTTCACGGCGCAGGTGGCGGACTTTCAGATGTCAGTAGCTTTCACAGGTGAGGAGACACCCCATTTACCCGCTGATATTCCGGCTGGTCGCTGGGTTTTTGATCCGTCTTATACGCACGCGAAGTTTGTTGTAGTCGATAATCTATGGCGCAATTGGGGTGTGATACATATTCCCGGCGTGGCGCGGATGCTGGATGATGTGGAAAAGAACTGGTCAATGGTTTTTCAGGCAGGCGACATTCAGGTTTATCAGAATATGCGAATGGGGAGTTAAGTGGTTTTTATGTTTGACTAGAGGTTGATATACTGCTGGCGTGACTGTCCGTTAGTGGTTGGGATAGGTTGGGCGATGCAGTGATTTTGTCAGACCTCAGTGGGGCAGAGTCAATCAGGTGGATGATGCTTCCTCAATAGATGATGATAGATGTAACCGCTCGCGAAACCGAGATGAGACATCGAGTATTGGCTGCTCGGTGTCTCGTGCAGTTGGTCATCACAGGGAGGTATCGGGGAGTTTCCGTGAAATGACCACTGTTTACACTATTTCACTCTTATTGGTTTGTTGGAAATTTCGGTAATGGTTCACCGAGAGCTGTTAATGTTAAGACAAAGAGTCGCTCAACGAGCTGTACGTACTTTTCATTTGCTTCAACAGGTGAAAGATCAGAATTTGCTGGAGGAGTGACCGTAAAATCACTCAAAGCGGATCCCATATGCCCCATGAGAAAGCGAATCTTGAGCAGGGCTTCATGCTGCTGTTCATCGTTACTGGCTGAACGCAGATTTCCAGCTAAATCCCAAAGGCCGTTCATCTTTTTGAGAGGAATATATCTTATATCGTACTTCTCGAGAAAATGAATAACCGCTTCAAATGCCTCAAGGATGTTGTTAACATCGATCATCTGGATTTGCTCCTATTGTAATAGAATATCCATATTGGGAATGTAGTGGAGAGCCTGACTGGCGATTTCATTGGTAGCAGACAGGATTTGCCATTTTGCCCCATTCGCTACGGGGTCATAATAGACCGATACGGGTTCCGTGACCATATAAGTTTGCAATCTTATGAGCGGATTACCATATTGTTTAAGATACTATATTCCCGATGTAGCACGAATGCTGGATGATGTGGAGAAAAATTGGATGCTGGTCTTTGAAGCACGGGTGATTCGAGTCTATCAAAATCCTACTGATGCGGATTAATTTTTGAGCTATTAGAATCCTCTGCATAGAGCAGGGCTTCCCGCAAATCCTCAAGCTCTAAATCAGGATACGCTTCGAGAATTTCCTCATCAGGCATCCCGGTTGCGATCATATCAACGACTGTTGCAACGGGAATACGCAAATTTCGGATGCAAGGCAATCCATCCATTTTATGGGGGTTAGTAGTGATGCGTTGAAATTTCATAGCTAAACCCTCGGCTCTCTTTATCATTATTGTACTACAAGTCATCATCACGAATGATTCGCTCCATCAGCGCTTGCATCCGTTGGTAGTGCGCGCCCTTCCAGTAAATCCGTTGGCAGGATGAACAGCGATGAAATTCATGATAATAAGTTGCCGTACCGTCAGGAAGTTGATCTAAAACAGTCTCTTTCTCAATCCGTTCCAGCAGACCATTACACTTCATGCAGTGCTTGAAAGGCGCGGCATCAGCCGTCAGATTATAGCGCTGTGTGATTTCGGCAAGTTGCTTCTGTCGATTAGTCTCGCGCACATAATAACCGTAAACCACCAGACTGCGCTTGAGCAGCCCCACATCGCGCGTGAGGAGAATCCGCTGTTCGTCATGCGATACCTGCGCCAGTTCTTCATCATGATAATCATTGCGGTACAGCGTATCGAAGCCCATCATGCGCAGGTATGCTGCCAGCCGCCCTAAATGTTGGTCGAGGATGAACTGCTGCCTGCCGGGGAAGGGTGGGCGCAGGGCAATTTTAGGCGTTATATCAGGTTGATGCTTGTAAGCATAAGCATGTATCACATCATCCGCTTGAACGATGTATTCAAAATCTACTGAAGCATCATTCGCCACCAGCAGATCAATCTCGGGGTGCGGGATACCCAGCGATTCGATCATATCCTTAACCGATGCACGCCAGTCAAATTTGTGCTCAATCGCCGTGTTTCGCTGCGAGCGTGGCAGGAAGAAATTCAATTCGTCGTGGATATGAAAAGTCGCGGTGGGCATGACAATTATGGATTGAAAAACTTCTGATAGGTCACACCGTCGAGTTGATCTTCATAGTAGCGCGGCATGACATAGGCTTCGGTGTAACCCGCCGCTTCATAAAACCGCCGCCCTCTGCTGTTCAGCGTTGGTGTATCGACATAAATCCCGCGTGCCTGCTTTTCCTGGGCGAATAGTTCTGCCCGTTCGACCAACCGTGACGCGATACCCTGTCGATGCAAGGCAGGCTCAACCGCCAACCCTTGAATCTGCGCCAGTTGATTCCAGGCGTAATACTGCACATACAGGAAGCCCACACAGGCATCGTCCATCACCGCCACATACGTCCCGAATTCGTCAGGCTTTTGTGAGAATATTTCCATATTCTGCTCGGCAGCATTGATATACTGCTCCGCCCAACCGATATGTGTCAGAATCGCGCGAATCGCGGGACGATAAACAGGAGCGTAATCGAGGACGTGTAAAGCTGTCATAAGTTTAGTGGGGGCGTTTTGCCTCAATCAGCACCCAATCGGTAGAGGTGCGGCGCTTATAGGGTTCGAGACCAGTTTTCCGCAGTGCCGCTTCCACATCATCCGCCTGTTCAGCGATAATCCCGGCAAAAATCCCTTTGCCGCCCGGACGAACCGTATCGCCTAGATGTTGATCACACATCGGGATGATGATTCGCGCCAGAATGTTGACGACAATCAGATCAAAACGTCGTGCCGAGGTGATGACATTTTCCAGACTGCCTTGCTGCGTGATGATTTTATCCGTCACACCATTTTGCTCGGCATTTTCCTGTGTAACCCGTACCGCCAGCGGGTCTGTATCCAGCGCCACAATTTGAGACGCGCCCAATTTCGCCGCCGCAATCGCCAGAATCCCCGACCCGCAGCCTAAATCCATCGCTTTAATACCCGGCTGTACCAGATCTTCCAGCGCTTCCAGACAAAGCTGTGTGCTGGGATGCGTGCCTGTGCCGAACGCCATACCGGGGTCAAGCGCGATCAAAACATCATCCGGCTGGGGAGGGGTATCGACCCACAGTGGGCGAATAAACAAATGCCGTCCGATACGCAGTGGATGGTAATTGGCTTTCCAGGCATTCGCCCAATCTTCTTCCTTGACCGCCTTATAGGTCGGCATCGGCATGGGATACATCAGGCTCATGTGACCGAGCGCCGCTTCCAGTCGGAGTTTTGCATCTTCGGTGCGTTCGTCGGATGGGATATAAGCCCGTACCGTCATGCGTGTGACAGGCGGCACTTCACCGTCGTCCCATGCTTCCGGCATGATGCCCTCTTGTTCGACAGCCACGCCCTGATGCCCGTAACGGTTCAATAATTCGGCGACAGCCTCAGCCGCTTCGCCATCCACACTGAGAGAAATTTCAATCCAGTCCATGGTGAGTAATGTAATCCGTGTTCAAAAATAAAGCAAGCGTGTTCACGCGAACGCGCTTGCTCGAAAATCATCGTTGATAGCAGGTCGATTTACTGCTGTTCGCCTGCCAGAAAATCCATCATGCGCTCGAAGAAACCGCGTCCATTCTGCTGTGGATGCACATCCGTGCCCAACGTTCCCGCCAGTTTTTCGAACAATTCGCGCTGCTCCGGTGTGAGATTGGTGGGAACCGCCACCTGCACATACACAATCTGGTCGCCGCGTCCTGAATTCGTGCCATCACTGCGCAGACGCGGAATACCTTTGCCCCGCAGCCGGAAATGCTTGCCCGTCTGTGTACCGGGCGGAATCACCAGTTCCATATCACCATCGACGGTAGGAACCATGATTTTATCGCCGAGAGCAGCCTGCGCCACATTGACCGTGATGTCCAGAATAATGTCATTATCCTTGCTCTTGAAGTATTTGTGTTCCTTCACATCAATAATGACATACAGATTGCCGCTTGGTGCGCCGAATTCGCCTGCGTCACCTTCGTTCTTAATCTGAATTTGCAGACCTTCCCGCACACCCGCCGGAATCTGCACGCTCAGATTGGCATGTTTACGGAACAGACCATTGCCGTTGCAGGTATGGCAGGGCGAGGGATTGATTTCACCGCGTCCATTGCAGCGTGTACAGGTGGTCGCGCGTACCATCGCGCCTAAAAAGGTTTGCTGTACCTGACGAATTTCACCTGTCCCTTTACAATCCGGGCAGCGCGTCGGCGTGGTACCTGGTTCTGCGCCGCTGCCTTGACAGGTTTCACAGGCTTCCAGACGGTCAAATTCGATCTGCTTCTCGACACCGAAGACCGCTTCTTCAAACGTCACCGTGACATTGACCCGGCGGTCAGTGCCGGGGCGTGGGCCGCGTCGCCGTCCCGCTTGTCGTGCGCCGCCAAAGTTATTGAAGAATTCTTCGAATATTTCCTCGAAGCCCGTTACACCACCCGCGCCGCCGAATCCATTGCCCTGCACACCCGCCGCCCCAAAACGGTCATAGCGTGCGCGTTTGTCCTCGTCGGAAAGCACTTCGTAGGCTTCGTTTATTTCTTTGAATTTGGCTTCTGCGTCATCGTGCTTGCTCACATCGGGGTGATATTCACGCGCCAGTTTGCGGAACGCCTTCTTGATGTCATCTTTGCTTGCGTTCCGTTGAACGCCCAATAATTCATAATAATCTCGCGCCATAACAGTCTTCCCCGGCGATATTCGTCTCACAATAGAGCGGATAACACAGAGGACACAGAGAGAATGGTGAACGCTCTGTGTCCTCTATCGTCTAGATCATATTTCCCCTTAGGCTTCGGTGAATTCCGCGTCTACCACGTCTTCATCCGGGCCTTTTTTCTCCTGGCTGGCAGCTTCACCCTCAGCCGCGCCCGGTGCTGCTGCACCCGGCTGCTGATACATGCTGCCGCCCAACGTTTGTACCTGTTGGTTGAGCGCCTCAGTAGCCGACTTGATGGCTTCCAGATTGGAACCTTCCAGCGCCTTACGCAGACCATCAATCTTTTCATGGGTCTGCTTCTTGGCATCCTCTGGCAGGCGATCCGCGAAATCCTTCAGAACCTTTTCCGCTGCGAAAATTGCCGTGTCAGCCTGATTTTTGACCTCGGCTTCTTCCTTGCGCTTGGCATCTTCAGAGGCATGTTTTTCGGCTTCCGTCACCATCTTCTGGATTTCGGCTTCCGAAAGACCACTGCTTGCCGTGATGGTAATCTTCTGCTCGCGTCCGCTGGCTTTGTCCTGCGCGCTCACGTTGAGGATACCGTTCGCGTCAATATCAAATGTGACTTCGATCTGCGGGACACTGCGCGGTGCAGGCGGGATGCCGTCCAGAATGAACTTGCCCAGCGATTTGTTGTCAGCCGCCATCGGGCGTTCGCCCTGCACAACATGGATTTCCACCTGTGTCTGACCGTCAGCGGCGGTTGAATAAACCTGACTCTTCTTGGTCGGGATGGTGGTATTGCGTTCGATCATCGGTGTTGCCACGCCGCCCAGCGTTTCCACACCCAGTGTCAGCGGGGTCACATCCAGCAGCAGAATGTCCTTGACATCGCCGCCCAGCACGCCGGCCTGAATAGCCGCGCCCAGCGCCACGACTTCATCCGGATTAACGCCCTTGCTCGGTTCCTTGCCGAAGAAGCCCTTGACTGCTTCCACGACAGCCGGCATACGGGTCATACCGCCGACCAGAATGACCGTGTTGACTTCATTTTTCGTCAAACCAGCATCTTTAATGGCCTGTTCGCAGGGGCCGATGGATCGTTGGATGAGATGTTGGGTCAGGCTTTCCAGCTTGGCGCGGGTCAGGGTCATATTGAGGTGTTTTGGCCCACTGGCATCGGCTGTGATGAAGGGCAGGTTGACTTCCGCGCTCAAGGTGGTTGATAGTTCAATCTTGGCCTTTTCAGCCGCTTCCTTCAAGCGTTGGAGTGCCTGTCGGTCTCCACGCAGATCAATTCCGTTTTCTTTCTTGAATTCAGCCGCTACCCAGTCAATGATGACTTCATCGAAGTTGTCACCACCCAGATAGGTATCGCCGTTTGTGCTGCGGACTTCGAACACGCCATCGCCCACTTCGAGGATGGAAACATCAAATGTACCGCCGCCCAGGTCATAAACGGCAATGACTTCATTCTTGCGTTCGCTCATGCCGTAGGCCAGACTGGATGCCGTCGGCTCATTGATGATACGCATCACTTCCAACCCGGCGATACGTCCCGCATCTTTGGTCGCGTTACGCTGCGCATCATTGAAATAGGCCGGGACAGTGATGACCGCCTTATCAACCGTTTCCCCTAAGTACGCTTCCGCATCGGCCTTCAGTTTTTGCAGAATCATCGCCGAAATTTCCGGCGGACTGTAATCCTTGGTACCCATATGGACACGCGCATCGCCATTCGCTGCGGCGCTCACTTTATAGGGGATGCGTTTCATCGTTTCCTGTACGGCAGGGTCACTGTATTTGCGTCCCATGAAGCGCTTGACCGAGAAAATGGTATTTTCCGGGTTCACAACAGCTTGATTACGCGCTGTTTTACCGACCAGTCGTTCCCCGCTTTTTGAATTGATTGCGACGACTGATGGTATCAGATTGCCGCCCTCAGCCGACGGGATCACTTTTGGTTGTCCCGCTTCCATAACCGCTACGACAGAGTTAGTCGTACCGAGGTCAATGCCGATAATTCTGCCCATAAGTCCTGTAGTACTCCTGTTGCTGATTGCGTGTGTTAAATCGGGGCATTCTGACCCCGTGTAGTTTGCTTTTGCCTGGTTCTGCTTTTGTCAGAACCCATAGTCATCTTCTGAACGGTTAGTCCGTCGTTCGTGCTTGATTTTCTAGGAACTAAGAACGTGGAACTAACCACTAGTTCGCTACGCGCACCAATGCCGGACGCAGCACTTTTTCGCCCAGCACATAGCCTTTTTGCAGCGTAACCGTGACATGACCACTCTCAACCGTGTCACTGTCTTCAGTGGCTACTGCTTCATGGCGCGTCGGGTCGAAAACTTCACCCGCCGGGTCAATAATACTGACACCACGATCATCCAGAATCTTCTGGAATTTGCGGTGAATAGCCGAAACCCCGTTCATCCAGGGATTTTCTTTGAAATCTTCCGGAACGTTCGCCATGGCGCGTTCGAAATCGTCGATGATGGGCAGCAGCCCCATGAGTGCATCGACAGCCGCGTTTTGCGAGAGGTCTTTCATCTCACGCTCGACACGCTTTTTGTAGTTGGCGAATTCTGCCCGTTCCCGCTGCCAGCCCGCCATATACTCCTGCGCTTGTTTTTGTGCGGCGAGTAGTTGGGCTGAGGGTTCGGGCGTGGTCACACCGGCATCGGGTTGAGCGTTGTTCTCGGCAGTCGAATCCATGTCGGTTTCGGGTAAAACATCAGGTGCGTTTTGGTCAGGCGCACTGGATCTATCCTGTTGACTCACGTAGCAAATCCTCTCTTGGCAAGCAAAAATGATGCCTGGTGGTGCAGGCGTAAATGGAAGTGTAGCGGCATTGTATCAGAATCGCATTAACAATTCGATGAAAATTTGTCAGTAAACACCCGTTAAAAACCCCCATGAACGTGGCAATTGCAGTCACCGCAATAACCAGTACAATCGTAACTGCCTTGCACGAAAATATGATTCCAATTTCCGGGTTGATATACCGATTTCCTCATTATCAATGAATTTTTGAAAGTAAACAATTGTGGATCGTTTTATTAATGTTGGACTTCAACTGCATATTCGCGAGTGGGCAGGGGGAAAAACGCCCTTTCTGCTGGTACATGGCCTTGCCAGCAACAGCCGCACCTGGGATGCAGTAGGGGACTTGCTGGCGGCGGCAGGTCATCCTGTTATCGCCCTTGACCAGCGTGGGCATGGCCTCAGCGATAAGCCTGATTCTGGCTATGACTTTGCCACTATAACGGGCGACTTATACCGCCTCATGGAAACGTTGCATTTACAGCCCCCCATCGTAGTAGGGCAGTCCTGGGGCGGTAATGTCGTCCTTGAATTTGCGGTACGCTATCCCGGTCTAGCGGCGGGTTATGTTTGGGTCGATGGTGGCTTTATCAATGTCCGTTCGCGCGGAAATTGGGAAGATGTCTACCTCAGCTTCAAACCGCCTGATGTTACCGGGACACCCCGTGAAACCCTCAAACAGTCGATACAGGCCGAACATCCCGACTGGGACGAACGCGGTATCGAAGGCATGTTGGCCTGTTATGAAACATTGTCGGATGGAACCGTGCGTCCCTGGCTTTCGATGAACAATCACATGCAAATCGTTCGCGCCCTCTGGGAACAGGATTTACCTGCTTTATTCCCGCGTGTGCAGGATGCGGTTCTCGTCTGTCCTGCGGATCAGAAGCAGTCACCTGTCCGCCCGGAATGGCTGGCGATGGTCGAGGCAGCACGCCGCAGCCTCAAGCAGGCTGAATTTCACTGGTTTTACCAGACCGACCACGATATTCACATGCACCGCCCCGCCGCCCTCGCCGAATTACTGCTCAATAATAAGCTTTGGTAATTCGATTATTGCTGGGGTGCTTGATGATGAATCGATATGCATTTAAGCCCCTTGCTCTGAGGGAGAGGGGTTGGGGTGAGGGTTTTACTACAAAATCTCCCCAAAGTTTGTGTTTCGTTATTTCACTCCAAACTTCCCAAATGATATGTCATCTCAATTGCAATTTTCCCGCCGTACTCAATTGTAATAAATGTTATATTCTACCTGTTTCCACCTGTTTTACAGGTAATTACTTTCCTACCATTCCAAAATAACTGTGCAAATCGCTCTATTTGGTAAATTGACAGCCTCTATCAAACGAAGCATACTCTGCCTGTATCGCAGCATATCTATAAACGAAAGGATGATAGCAGATGAAAATCTCGAAACGTTCTGTTTTATTAAGTACGCTTCTCGTTTTGCTGCTCATCGGTTTTTCAAGCATTCCTGCCTTTGCTCAGGATACAACTACACTCACCTGGTCAATTGAAGGTGTTCCCGATCTCGGTTCACTCGATCCAGCCAAAGCCAGCAACGCTCAGGATTTCCAGGTCGTTGGTTTGCTCTATGCTGGCCTCGTAACCTTCGATTCCAACCTCAAAATCGTGCCTGATTTAGCTGAAAGCTGGACAGTTTCGGATGATGGTCTGACCTATACCTTCAAACTTCGTGATGGCATCAAATTCTCGGACGGCACACCCATTACCGCTGGTGATTTTGTCTGGTCGCTCGTTCATTCGCTTGACCCCAACACAGGTGGCTGGACAGGCCCGTTCTATCTCTCTAACATCGCTGGTGCTCAGGATGTCGCTGATGGCAAGACAATGGATTTGTCCGGTGCAGTAGCCGTTGATGACCAAACGCTGGAACTGAAGATCAATCAGCCATCAGCCTACTTCCTCAGCCAGCTAACTTTCGGCTCTGCCAAAGCGGTTTCCAAAGCCGCTGCTGAAGCCAACCCCGATTGGGGACAAAATCCGGTTGCCAGCGGCGCTTTCATGCTGCAAGCCTGGAATCACGGACAGAATATCATCC
>JBGAGR010000268.1:0-10544 GCA_044226645.1 Aggregatilineales bacterium | reverse complement strand
AGCGCGCTGGAAGGCCAGCAGTTGACCCTCAAGGCTGGTGTGAGCGAAGAAGGCAGCCTTGTCCTCACGGTGAATGGCGCGAATGTAGTGCTGCGCGATGTGGATGCCGTCAACGGTGTCATCCATGTGATTGACGCGGTACTGCTCCCCGCCAGCTAAACAGGAAACCGCTGAACCACTAGATAAAGGACAGGTCTTTTACAGGCTTGTCCTTTATTTTTGTTTTTTACGCACCCATCACGCTTAAACAGCAATCGCGCTGGTTAGTCCAGCGCGATTGTCATCAGTGTACTTAGCTTGTGCTGAACACCCTGGAGGATGTTCACGACCTGCTTATTTCAGCAGGCTTTCCGAAAGGTTATGCAGTTGTTCTGTCAAATCCGTCAAGTGGTTTTGCCTTTCTCCAACTTAACCCTTCTATTTATACAATAACGCCGTTCCAACCACATGTCAATGAAGATCGTCATGCAAAATTGATACATCCCGCCTTGACTGCCTGAAAAAGCTTGACAAACGAAATTAATTCGCAGTACCATATGTTAACAGGAACATATGATAAACCAGCAATCGAGTGAACGGCGTGACCATCAAATACGTGATATTGGGTTTTCTGAGCGAAACCTCTCTGACAGGTTATGACCTGAAAAAGAAATTTTCCGAGTCGGAGATTTTCCACTGGTCAGGGAACAATAACCAGATTTACCGTACTTTGAGCGAACTGCACCGCGATAACCTCGTGACGATTGAGGTGCAGTATCAGGAAAGCAAACCGCCGCGCAAAATTTATACCATCACCGAAGCAGGTCTGGCGCTTTTGCGGGAGTGGGTGCTATCTGCGCCGGAGCAGCCCCAGTTCCGCAACATGCTGCTGGCACAACTCCACTGGGCGGATCAGGTTGATTCGGCTGCACTGGATGCGATGCTGGCGCAGTACGAAGAAAACCTGCATGTGCATGTGCTGATGCTGCGCGAACACCTGCGGCGGAAAGATACCTCAAACGTATTACGCAGACGGATTGCCGAACACTGGCTTTCCTATTACGAACTTGAACTGAATTGGATACGCGATTTGCGTAAGGAGATGGGAAGGTAAGACAATGAACGCTTCGATTCTGTACAAAACCCTGGATGGCGAACAGGCTGTCATGGCGCTTTATGATCGTGCCCTGAAAAACTGGTCTGCTGCTTATGAAACGCGAGTCGTCCCGACGCGACACGGCGACACCTTTGTGATCGTCAGCGGGAAGGCCGATGCACCAGCCATGATTCTGCTGCATGGGGCGGGCAGCAGTTCGACTATCTGGGCAGGTGATGTGGGCGATTACAGCCGGGATTTTCGGGTTTATGCGGTTGATCTGCCCGGTGAGGCAGGCCGGAGCGCGGCGAATCGACCTGCATGGGATAGTCCAGCTTTTGCCGAATGGCTGGAAGATGTGCTGAACGGCCTCAAGATCGAGCGGGTGACGCTGGTGGGCATTTCACAGGGCGCGTGGACAGCCTTGAAATTCGCGGTTGTGCAGCCGGAACGGGTCAATAAACTCGTGCTGCTGGCTCCGGGCGGCATCGTCCCGGATCGAGCTTCGTTTTTGCCGAAAGCGATTGCCTTCATGATGCTGGGGAAATGGGGCATCCGGCGCATGGTAAATGCCTTGTTTGGCGATCAAGCTGTGCCGGATGGCGTGACCGATATTGTGGTGCAGATCACGGATCAATTTAAACCGCGTATAGGTGTCCTGCCGATTTTTACGGATGATGAACTGCGGCGGCTGACGATGCCTGTTTTGCTGTTAGGCGGGACAAAGGACATCATCCGGGATATGAGCAAAATTGAGGCACGGCTGCATGGACTTCTGCCGCATCTGACGGTAACGATCATTCCCGGCGCGGGTCATGCCCTGCTGCATACGACAGACCATGTGATGGCATTTTTGGCAGCGTAAATATCAAAACAGTGCTGCATTAGCAATAATGGGCGCTGTTTTTTATTGAAAAGAAGCGTTTTACATGACGAATTGTTACCTGATAATCAGGTGAAAACAGGTAAAAAGTTTGGGGATGATTTCAAAATAGCGACGGATTTATAACAGAGTTGTGGTTAAGCGCGATGCTTGCTCTGTTTGACAAGCAGTGCAAAACCGCGCCATACTAGCATTATCCTCATGTACGATTTAGAGCCATAGCACTGCTCAGTGTGCTTCTTTTGTGACCTCAACAATTCAACAATTTAAATGGGTAGACCGCGATACCGCCGCGCGTGATTTGCTTCAGGTCGCTTATCATGCACCGGGATATATCAGTCAGCAAGCGTGGAAACTGCTTTCCGCGATTCGCTCACCTGTATTGATTCCTGAGTTGAAAGAAGTGGCATTGAATGCGAATCACCCCCATGCCTACGACGCTTATCACATTATCGTTTCTACACCGGGAAACTTTTACTTCCCCGAATTTGAGCCTCCAGGAAACGATGATCTCACGATTTTTCGTATCGCTAGTCTGACTGATCTTTTACGCTATCATCCCATTAATCAGGAATGGGTATTGCCAATTATTGATCGTGCTTTACCTGACCAACGACTCCAACTGCTCCGAAATGGCCTTCACCGGAATTCGAATATTTTTGTTCCGCTCTTGACGGCTTTCTATGATCTTAATCCCACCCAATTGGATTTAAATCAGGCTTACCAACTTTATCAAACTGGGCATCAAGAAGCACTGAAATGGCTTGAGAATCATTGGGATGATTTGATTTACCTATGTTTGTGTGATATTGAAGAAGAATTTCTGTTTGAGAAAAAGTTCTTCCATCTCCTTGAAGCATGGCCTGAACTGAAAACCGAGTTATTTCGTCGCTGTCCAGCCATTCAAGAGGAGGTTGAGCAGCAGAAAAAAGCCTATGAGCAAAAACACCCCCCACTTGATGATATTCGGATGACTCCACGCTGGAAGAAAATGGAACGTGTATATGAGCAAGCGCGGCAAGGGGATGAAGCTGCATTTGAGGCGTTATACAGCCAATCTGCTTTAACCAGTAACAGTTGGGAAACCGCATTGGCGACTTACTTTATCGGTCAACTTATCCCAGAAAATGATAGAGCATTGAACCAATGTTTATCTCATCTCAAGAACAAGGATATTCATTTAAGATTTTTTAGTTCCCAGATTATTGATGAAGCGCTTATTGCCGTCTGTGAGATACGAACGCCAATTGTTTGGGAAACAATGATTGAAGCCTATTTTCTGCTTCCAGTTTGGAGTTTTGAAAAGCGGCTTCACCGATGGATTGGAAGGATGACCGACCAACTCAGTGGCGTAATTACAGATATTCAGGAATGGGGCGGCAAGGATGTCAACAGGCGTATGTGGATTCGTGAACTTTTTGAACCGAATCCAGAGAGCGAGGCAATGTACGCGGAATATTATGGCAAACCATCTCCTGATGAACAGTAGGAACTATAAAGACTCTCAGCACCTTTCGAAGTCTTGTCCGGTATTGAGTTTCGAGCAAATAACTTGTTGGTCTGATAGCGCAGAAGGTAGTTGATAGAGGGAATTTAAGGCGGGTCAGAGCGCCTTCAGTGCGCTTCCCGCCGCACCCTCTAGCCGGGTGGTTTTCAACCCCCGGCGGCAACGGCACGACAAAGCCTATTGAATATCGGACAAGTCTTGTCTCCCCCTCTTTGCGTCTTTGCTCCTTCGCGCCTGTGCGAAGCCTCCCTGTGGGATTGCGTTAAAAAATCTTATCCCCGGTTAGAACATTCATACCGAAAAGTTTACCAAAAGTTCACCCTTTTGCTTCCGGTTTACGCTACGCTGTAAGGGATTCGTGACGATGAGATGGAGTTGAAACGATGAAAAATGATGTCTGGCAAGTCTGGCGGCTGTCAAGGGCTGCCTCGCTTGAGGGAAAATTCAACGTGAGGCAGCCGCATTTCCCCGTGAGGCAGCCAGCCCCCTCCCCCCGCATTTTGGCTGCCACATTGCAAACATTGCAACAATCCCCCCACCCATCACATTTACGGGGAAACTGGGCAATCTTTGCAATCACAGAACATAAAGCTGGTAACGTGTTGCTGGCAGCTTTTACTAGGAACTTGGAACTGTGAACTTGGAACTATTGCCGACGGCGGCAAAATACACGAGAGCAATTGCCGCCACACCCCCCACCCATCCGGCGGCAAAAACTGGAAGCGGGCAACTGGCAGCTTAACTTGGAACTAGGAACTAAGCACTTGGAACTATCCTATGACTGTCAATCACCGCCATCAATTTTTGAGGGAGAAGCTTCCCTCACCGTTTCGCCGCCATTTCCACCATAACAAGGGAGAGATGGCGTGGCATTAACCTTCAATAGGCTCATATCAACCTTCGGAATAAAAACAACGCCGGGTTATGTACCCAGCGCTGTCCATCTTTTACCTTGTACCTTGCACCTAATCCAACAGCGTCAGTTCCGCCCAATTGCCCTGTTTGGACGCGGCGTTTTCGATGTCCTTGATGTCCTTCAGGTCGGCATCTTTTTCGGGCGTATCGAACACCTTCATCACATCGTAATTGGTGTTACGCTGCGCGGGAATAAAGCCTGCCTCGCGGATTTGACGGTGAATCTCGTGTGGGAGCATCAACGGGCTGGCTTTGGTGATCGCTCCTGCCGAGCTAACGACATTTTCTTCGATCATGGTGCTGCCGAAATCGTCCGCGCCAAAGTGCAGCGACATCTGCCCGACTTTCGCGCCCTGCGTAGGCCAACTGGCGCTGATGTGCGGGATGTTGTCGAGGAAAATCCGCGCTATGGCCGTATGACGCAGATATTCTGTCCCGGTTCCGCCGTATTCTTTCGCGAACTTGCTCCTCGCCAGCGGTGTATTTTCGATCTGCACCGTCCAGCTAATGAAGGCGTTGAAGCCGTTGTTGAAGCGCTTCAGGCTGTCGTCCTGTTCATCCCGCAGGCGCTGGAAGTGGTTCATGCGGTGCTTGAGTTCTTCGCGGAAACCGATCACCATCGTCGTGGTGGTGATCAGACCGAGTTCATGCGCGACTTTCATCACACCGAACCAATCATCGGTCATGATTTTCTTGGGGCTGACGCGCTTGCGGATTTCGTCGTCCAGAATTTCACCACCGCCGCCGGGCAATCCGGTCAGACCAACGGCCTTGAGTTCGGTCAGCACTTCCTTCCAGCTTTTCCCCGCGACTTCCGCCATGAACTGGATTTCGCTGGGCGAGAAGGCGTTGATCTCGATGCCGGGAAAAGTCTTGTGAATCCAGCCGACCAGATCAACATAGTAGTCATAGGGCAAATCGGGATTATGACCGCCCTGCATCAGAATACGGGTCGCGCCGAGCGCCAGCGCTTCTTCGATCTTCTTGCCGAGGATGAGCTTGCTGTTGACATAGCCCTTCTGGTTATCTCCCGGCAGGGCGTAAAAATTACAGAACTGGCAGTCTGTCACGCAGACATTGGTGTAATTGATATTGCGGTCAATCAGGTACGTTACCAGATCGCCAGGTGTCAACTGCTGGCGACGGGCATTCGCCGCGTCCGCCAATTCGAGCAAATCCGCCTGCTGATACAACAGCAAGCCTTCGTCGTAAGTGATCCGTCCGCCATCATGTACTCTGGCGAGGATTTGATCAATTTGCGCTTGTACGCGCGGTTCAACGGTTGTCATATAGTCTCCATATACTCACTGAGAGTCTTATATCGCTTTTTTAACTACACTATTGGTCTTAAAACTCGATTGCCAGAACAATTTGTTATTTGCAGAAGTGCTAGCTATTCGCGCTATCAATCGGTTCGTTGTAACAGTTCGAGCATAATGCCCATCTGCGATTCGCTGTCCAGATAGGTGTACATGCCACCCTCGAAATCACCCTGCTGGATGACCGAGATGCCCTGTTCGCCCAGATATTTTACCGAAGCTTCGGTATCGGGAACCCAGAAGGCCAGATGGTGGAAGCCCTCGCCATGTTTATCCAGCCCATCTTTCCATGCGCTTGGTTCGCCAACGGGTTCGATCAATTCAAGCTGTACCTGTCCCATATCGAAGAAGGCCATGCGTACCCGCGCCGGAGACGGCTGTCCGTGATAAGTGGTATGCGCCTTGTCGTATTCATCCGAGATGACGATTTCCGGCTTCTCCACACCAAAGATTCGGGCATAACGCTCGGCGGCCTGCTCAACATCGCGCACGACAATCGCCACCTGAGCAATGGCGCGGTTTCCAAAGGGTTGGTCAGTCATGTCAACAACTCCCCACAATGTAAATCCTCAAAAGCACATAGTACCCGTTCTAAACGAGGCCACCACACTTCAGGCCAAAACTTGTCCTCAGGATGAGCATGGCACCACCATACAGGCTTGAGCAGCAGGCGAATAACTGAATGGCGATAATCATTCCAACAGTCCTCAAAACTGTATTTCCGAACTCCAAATGTTTGCAGGAAAAAGTGGTAATTCTGAACCAGTTCTTTTTCCAGACGTGCCCGGTGCGCCGGAAACCAGAACAGCGTTATCAGGTACGCCAGATCAAATACGCCGACATCAGCATCCCACGTTTCCCAATCCACCAGCACAGCGCCTTTTGCCCCGACATAATCCAGTTTTCCGCGTGGATACAGGAAATTCCAGGCATGAGCATCACCATGAATGAGTGTCAGATTGCCCTTCTCAAGCCGTTTATGCAAACGTGGAGCCGCGTCAATCACGCGCTCAAAAATGGCGCGTCGTTCAGGCCACAGGGCTTCGCCGAGGAAATCCGCGAAAGCTGGAAAAAAGTCCTCGTCGCCGTCGAAAACCGTTTTTTGTTCTGGCGAACGTCCCATGCTCACACCTAATTTCTCATTATTCCACCACCATGCATGTATGCTGGCTAAAGTGGTAATAACCTGACGACACTGCTCCAACGAAGGCGGGAAAGGATGAGGCAGAGCGATATGGCTTTCAGTCAGATCATCCAGCAGTAAATGAAACCCGTCATCCGAAATGGCTGCATCATAGCATTGTGGCAGTGGCAGTCGGGCAAAATCGCCCTGCCGGATTGAATTATAGAACTGCACTTCGCGTTTGCCCCGTCCCGGCCATTTTTCATGTGTATCGGGGTCAGCGAGTTTCATAAACAGGCGGTGTGGCGCTCTTGCTGATACGTCTCCCTTGTAAGTGACCGTCAGACGCGATACCAATGAGCCGAACGGGCGCGATAATTCGGCGCGGTCAAGAACAGCCGTGAGCCATTCGGGTGTGACCTGTTCAACAGATGTGATGACCTCGCCCATCGTACTCCTAGTCCATAAAGCGGACACGATGTATCGTGTCCCTACTTATTAGAACTGAGCGCTCAGTTCCTTGTTTCCCCAGAATTCGAGCGTCTTCCAGTCGAAGTTATCCAGCGCGAGTTCGAGGAACAGCTTCAAGCCAGCCAGATCATCTTCGGTCAGGCGATAGCGCAGATCACGCAGATAGCGACGACAAACACCGACAGGCAATCCAAGCCGTCCAGCATAAGCCTGCGCTAAGGTATCGCGCGACGACTCGGTCAAACCAGCATCAGTCGAGGCGTACAGGGCATCGAATACACCAGCATCCGCCATTTCCTGCGCTTTATCTTTCCGTGCTGCCCACACGGCGAAGGTAAACGGCAGTCCGGTCATTTTCAGCCACTCGTCACCGAGATCATAAATATAGGGCAGATGCCAACCGCCAGCATTGCTCAAAGCGCGATGATGCACGCCTTCGATGAGCGCGTCATCGCCAATGACCAGCGCGGCCTGATGTTCCGCCAGCATACTGGGTAGATGCTGCCGGGTGGTGGTATAGACCGGATTGATGTGATAGCGTTCACGGCACAACACTTTGACCAGCGCGACACTGGTAGCTGAGTGGTCGGTCAGCGCAATCGACTGGCCTTCCAAATCGCCCATATCAGATGCCCATGAAAAGAGCAGCACCGTCCGCACCGCGCCTAAACTGGCGATACTCAAACCGGGCAGAATCACCAACTGCTCGGCATTCCGCGCGGCTTCAATCGCCGAAATGGGTGCGATGTCGATTTCGCCCGTCATCAGAGTGCGGTTCATCTGTGAAGGGACACCGCGTTCGAAATGCACATCGACTTTTTGCAGCCGTTCCGCCAGATCATAATGAAACGGCATGGTATTCAGGTAGTCGATTAACCCAATGTTGATGGTCATTACAATTAGCCTTTAGCTGACAGCTTCATCCTGCGTAACAATTGCCCAGTAGAAATTCTTCTTGCTACAGCCCCAATATCATCACGACACTTCACTCACGAGCGCGTCAATTTCCGCGATAATAGCATTTCGGGCAGCGTCATCCATTTTCGCCACGCGGAAGGCATTCTTCTCGACTTCGGCGATGTCCGCCAGCGAGAAGCCCATTTTGTTCACCAGCACTTCCAGTTCACCCGTCAGAGTACAGCCGAAAAAGGTCGGATCATCCGTGTTGACGGTGACGGCGACTCCACGCTCGAAAAAGTAGCGGATAGGGTGGGCGGATACGGACTCGACCACACGCAGCTTCCAATTCGATGTCGGGCATAAATCCAGTGTGATGCCTTCATTGAGCAGGTAATCGACCAGCGCTTCTTCTTCAACCGCGCGTGTGCCATGTTCGATGCGCTTAACCTTCAGATGTGCCAACACTTCACGAATCGATTGTGCGCCGAGCAGTTCCCCGGCATGAGCCTTGGTTCCCAGACCGCGTTCCTGCGCCTGACGGAATACCCCTGCAAAGGGTTCGGCTGTGCCGAGGCGTTCGGTGGCGTGGAGGTCGATTCCATCCACTGAATCAGCCGCAAAAACTGCACCGACCACTTTATCATCCGGCGGGAGTTCGCGGTTAAAACCGCAGTAGACAGCAACATGTAGCCCTTCCGGTGCAGCAGTTTTGATTTCAGATGCGACTTCGGCAGGCGACAAACCCGCTCTCATGGCCTGTTCCGGCGCAAACGAAGTTTCGACATACCGTGCGTTCTGATCCGCTAGTCCTTGAAATACACGCCGTGCCGTTTCACGGTAGCCTTCCATCGTTCGGAAGACATATTGATTACCGAGATTGATGGTTCGGGCAAAGTGTGCGAAATCGTCATAGCGGAAATCATCTGCCCACCAATCGGGATTTTCCGGCAGGCCATTACTTGCCCCGACACGCACCATATCCCAGGGAACCGCCCCTTCCAAATGGAGATGCAGTTCGGCTTTCGGCAGTCGTTTTATGAAGTCTGTAGTGTTCATCGTTTCCTAAAAAACCTGTGCAAGTCGTTCAGCAAGACGTGGCGCGATTACTATGATAAATATTGCTGACAAGGGTGTCATAATCGCCCAATACATAATCGTTAAAAGACAACTCCGCCAGCCAAAATTTTGACCGTCATCGTAAAGAGCGACTAAGCCCCAAGCGCGGCCTCTTTTGGGCTGCCAATTAAAATTGATCCCCGCTCCTCCGAGGATATATTTCGTAAGTCGGGCTAAAATCATCCGACTGATTAAACTTGTAAGTGTCAGACTTATGTTGCCAATCACTAACCACCAAATCGTTTGTTTTGGAAATGATGACCCTATCCCAATAGCAACTATGAGGGCTAAAAAAACAATCCATGACAACAACTGGACGACAAATCGAACCATAGGGACAGATTCACTCGCCAAACCAGCTCTTGGTCTCGATGTTTGCGCCGCCTAAAACGGTTGATATAAACGATTGTCCGGCTTTGAAGACACCTTGCCGCTCGAATTTGCCGTTTGCGTGGCGATAGATTTCGCTAAAGCGCGCTTCCGGGTCAATCAGCCAGTATTCACGCACACCATATTGCTCGTAGAGATCGAATTTATGTCCTCGATCTACTGAGGCAGTTGATGGCGAGAGGATTTCAACAATGAGGTCGGGCGCACCAACCCAAAATCGTCCATGCTCTTCCAGAAAGCAGTTTTGATTTTCCGGGCTGACCCAGAATAAATCTGGTTCTGGGCTATTCACATCATCAAAATGCACGCCTGTGGGAGCAAATCGTGCCTCCCCTTTACTCATTAATGGTGTCAAAGTTGCAACCATTTGCCAAAGGGTTTTTTGATGCTTATCTACAGGTGGATTCACGACAATTTCTCCATCAATGAGTTCGACAATTTGATTTGTCTCTGGCAGAGCCGCGTATTCCTCAAATGTCACTCTTGTTTTGGTTTCCGCGTCCATATCCACTCCTCATAATCGTCAGGGCGCATAGGGCTGCGCCCATTACGGATGGATTGTGCTTAGGCGAACACTTCCAGTTCGTTATAGACGGTATCGCGTTCGACAGGCGTGTATCCGGCTGAACGAATGAAGTTCTTGAGTTCTTCAACAGTCATGGCTTGCTTCTTCGCGCCTGCGTCGTGATAAATATGTTCCTCAAGAATCGTGCCGTCCATGTCATTCGCACCGAAGTTGAGCGCGACCTGCGCCAGCGCCGGAGTCAGCATGACCCAATACGCCTTGATGTTGGAAATGTTATCGAGCATCAGGCGGCTGATCGCCAGCGTTTTGATGTCATCCA
>JBGAGR010000267.1:0-10939 GCA_044226645.1 Aggregatilineales bacterium | reverse complement strand
AAATTTACACACTGGCGATTCCGGTTGTATTGATTATCGCGCTTGGTGGTCATGCTCAGGCACTCTGGCAGGATGTAAAGGCCGCTATCCGTTATCTACGAGGAAAACAGAGTAAGGCGAAATACGGCTAACTGATTTAGAGTAGAGGAGATTGTCGAGTGTTGAAGTTGAAGTTAAGCGGCGTTTTTCTTTTACTGTTATGCATCATCCCGATCGGAGTTTTCGCGCAGGACGAAGTGCAGTCTGGTGATCTTAATATTGCCAGTGGCGGACGTGATTATGCGTCCTATCTGGCTGCACCGGCTTCAGGCGGGCCATATCCGGCAATCGTGCTCATTCATTCCTTTAGGGGATTGGAAGAAGGCTATCGGACGATGGTCGATGAATTAGCAGGTGAGGGGTTTGTTGTGCTGGCGGTAGGCTGGCAGACCTTCGAGCAAAGCCCGGATGATGCTACTGTTAAACAACTGACCGAGGACAGTGTAGCTTTTCTGAAAGAACGGGACGATGTGAACGACAATCTCATCGGCCTGACAGGATTTTGTGCAGGTGGGCGTTATACCATGCTCCTGCTCCCGCAAATCAAGGACTTTAAAGCCGGGGTAGCATGGTACGGTTTCCCCAACAATGGCTCACCCGCGCCAGTGGATTTCATCGACCAGCTAACCGCGCCCATGCTCATCATTCATGGTACAGAAGATCAGGCCAGCCCTATATCCACAATTTACGACTATGCTGCAAAGCTGGCTCAGGCTAAGGCAACCTTCGAATTGAAAGTTTATTCTGGCGAACCACATGGTTTTATGCTGGCGAACAGTCAGCTTCGGCAGGATGAAGTCGCTCAAAGCGCATTTAATGAAATGGCAGATTTCTTCAAGCGTAAGCTGGTTGAATCCTAAACTTTCGCGTATAAGCGTCCGCCGAATTCGGACACCAGCTTATCGTCAAAATCATCCGCGTAGGAGGCCACCAGATTGATGATGCTGTTGGCCTCGTTCCCGTCCATCCCTTCCAGCGGGCGTTCGCTGAATACATAGACGACATCCAGATGCAGTCCCAGGCAGGCATTGCTCATCTGCAAATTGAGTTCCAGCAAGCGCCTGTAGAGGGGTAGTAAACCGTTAATCGGCAGGTGCATGATCGGCGAAAGTACCTGTAAATAGCCCACGCCATTTTGCTGTGACACAAAAATCTCAATCACTGCCGAGCCGCGTTGAAAACTCCAGCCGAAGCCATTATCGGTTTTCATGCGTGCCTGATTCAAATCGACACCGATGCTGGTCAGGATTTGTTCGACAGTTCCGGCGTGTGCTTCCAGGGTCGATGGAGAGGACTGATTTTGGGTTCTACGTCCGCGAAAATTCAACATTGTTCACTACTCATTCAATAATTAACGGGCGGCCTGTCCGCAGCGCAGACACATGTTTTTATGGAATCCAACGGTTGCGTTACAATGTGGGCAAGCGAGTCGGCTGTGTTCGTGATAATATCCCTGCGTTTGCGGCTGGGGATAGCGCACCATACCCTCTGCCTGAGGGGTGGTTGCACCGCATACTTCGCAGTAGTAACCGCCTGCCGTGACCGCGCGGCTGAAATGACCACAGTGTGGGCAGTAAACTCCGCCGCCTTGCAGGGTTTCCTGACGGAACGTTTCGACCAGCTTGCTCACTGCGTTGATGTGCAGCGCAAAGACATGTCTCGACGTGCTGCTGGTATTTTTGGTAATCATGCCGACTACGTAATGATGCTCATCCAGTACGGGGCCGCCGCCTGCATCGGGTAGAGCAGTAATATCCGTCGGAATCCACTGGGGAGAAATGACTCGTGCGCTGGCTCGTCGCCGTCCCCGCGTCACACTGCCCGTATAGGAAAGAGCGGTGAGAGGCATATCCTCAACAATGCGTGTGACAGGACTCACGGGCATCAAATCGGAAGCGCTTTGCTCGACATAAACCAGGGCTAAGTCATATTCCGGGTATGATCGCACGACGAAGCCGGGAATCTGCCGTCCAGTTTGCAGTTCAACCGTCACGCGGTCATGACCACCCACGACATAGCGTGTCGTTGCCAGCAGGCCTTCCCGCGCGATGAAAAAAGCGGTTCCGGGGCCGTTGGGGCCGCTGACTATGCTTGCCAGATGGTACATGCCGCCCGATGGAATCGGCTGCACAACTTTCCCCAATGGGCCTGTTTTAGGCAATGCGCTTGGCTGTACCGGAGCAAACGGGCTGGTATCGCTGTTAGGTGCTGCCATAGTCTGGATATTGGGCTGCTGCGCTTCGAATCGGGACACATTGATTGCTGGATTAGTGGATGTGGAAGTTGCCCGTGTAGGCGGCGCGGGTGGCAAAAATTGTGCTGCCATAAAAGACTCAACACGGCTGCGGATTTCCGGGTTGTTCGGGTCAGCCGTCAGCGCATCGTTATAATACATACGCTGCTCGGCAGCATCGCTGCTGATTTGCGCCAGCCAGAGGCAGGCGACAGCACGCAGCGAACCCGTAAGCTGAGGGTCTTTGAGAGCAATCTTGAGCAGGCGCTTACCTTCGTCGCTATTGCCTGCCTGTATAGCGCTTATTCCCTGTTCGACGGACTGAAATGACATGATTTTATGAGTATCTTATGTGCGTTTCGAATGTGAGGCTATTATAAAACAGAGTTTGTTTTTTCGCTTGAAGTTGCATCGGAGACGTTATCATTTATGACTGCGGAATCAATTCTGACTAATGCTTCCGATGAACAACTTGCCGAGGCAGTTGATGCCAATTTGTCAGCGCTGTTCCGAGCGATGGCGGCGGTACTCCCCGGTGGTGAAATTGTGGAAGGTGAGGAACTGAGTTTTTATCACACTTTTCCGGGGAACCCGATGTTTAAAGGCATATGGGGGGCGCGCCTTACTGACGATGAAGCAGATAGCACTATTGACGATACACTGGCCTGGTTCAAGGCACGTAATGCTCCCTATGTTTTCTGGTGGACGGACTCGCAGACTCAGCCGCCCGATTTGACTGAACGGCTCGTCTCCAAAGGCTTTGTCGCGACGCTGCATGGGGATGCCTGTATGGCCGTTAATTTACGTGAGCTTGCCCCACCTCCTCCGTTGTCCGCAGAGTTGAATATCGTAGAAGCAGCAGATCAGAAAAGCATGGAAGATTGGCGCGATGCCTTTTGTGAGGCCAGTGATTTACCCTTGCACGTAGGACAGGCGTGGGTAGATGCAACATTGGCTGTGGGCGCTGCGGAATGCCCCTGGAAATTGTATGTCGGATATTGGAATGAGCACCCCGTAGCGACCAATATCCTGTTCGCCGGGGCAGGTGTAGCCGGTTTATACAGCGTCAGCACAGTGCGGCATATGCGCCGGAAGGGCATCGGTACGGCCATCACGCTCAAACCGCTGCTGGATGCTCGCGCTCAGGGTTATCATTACGGCGTATTGTTTGCGACGGAGATGGGTTATCCAGTCTACCGGAAAATCGGTTTCCGTGATGTTGGCCGCAAAATTGGTGGTTGTTTCTGGCATAACCCATCCCTGTAAACTCACTTAATATCCAGCCACTCTTCAGCGGCGATCTGCTGTTCTGGCAGACGAATCACCTGGAACCATGTTTTCCCCGGTTTGAAGTACAGGATTTGACCATCACTGGTTTGCAATCCGAGCATATCATCGCGTTTGGGGCGCACCCAATGACCGTCGTAGCGCAGTCCATCACGCAGGAGAATAGCATTACCTTCGCCCTGTAATGCGATAGCGATGCTGTAGCTCACGCTGTCCTGAAACTGACTTTCGACTATATCCGTGTATTCGTGATCGGCGTAGATAATGACCACATTTTCCGCTGTGACCTGCTGCAACGTGTTGGCATCAAAGTGACCCTCACCATCTGCCCAGCGCCGATATTTGCCGATTTCGGCATCATACTTCCAACGCACGCGGGTTGCTCGATAGCGTAAATCAATGTCCGTTGCGGCTCCACTGCTGCCGGGAGGAGCATCCTGTAGAAAGGCCATGCCGTGTAAATCGGGACGCTGGTTAACTCCATCTTCAGTGGCGAGCTGCCACAGTGCGTTAGGATTCATAAACAGATTGTGTGGCACTTCGATATCTTCGTCGCGCCAGAAGTAGGGGAGTCCAAACAGCACCCCTTTATAAATGCGGTCTGCGAAGTCTGAGGTATTAAGTAAATCTTCAACCCCCGTACTCGCGCCAGAAAATGCCAGCAGCCCACCATACATCGGCATGAGTTCCAGATCAATCAGGCGCGCGCTGCGGATGGAACCGACACGATTGGGCGCTTCACCATAGAAAACGGCGGAAAATCGGGTTAGGCCGCCTTCTACGTAATATTCATAGACAATGTCCGCCGCGCCGATGCCTGCCTGTGGGCGGACGAGCGGCGGTGCATTGGAAATTTTCACGACCATCGGACGGCGGTTGAGTAATTGCGGATCGGCGGCAGGCTGACCGGTCAGCGGGTTAATCCCTGCTGGAATATTGGCTGGGCCAATAGCGGCTGGATTCTCAACGATTGGCGCAATCGTTTCTGGTGTAGTATCTTGAATGATGGGATTAGATGTTACTGTAGCCGGAATGGCTGGTGCAATGCAGGCAACCATGAAACTAAATGGTAGAAGAAACAAATACAGACGAGACCGTTTCATAGCCCTCAACTTTCATCAGTTTTTCATTTCACCAGCGCATTATAGTACACTTGTCGTTTGTGCTGAAAAGCAAGTTGCATTAGAATGCATGGAGATAGGTGCTTGGTTGACGTGACTCCAGCCTCAGGCTATAATCACGTCGAGATCCTTGTCCATCAACAGTGTAATGTTCATCCGGCCTATGCATGGTCTACCTAGGGGGCCTCAATGCCGCTGAAAGGCGAACTCAGGGATTTTAGTACAACCCAACTGCTTAACCTGATCAATCTGGCCGGGAAGACCGGTACCTTAACGATTTTCACGGCGAACCAGACGGGTGAAAAAGAAGAGGTGAATGGCAAAAAGCGCGATAAGGTTGAAGCTGGACCGGAACGCGCGCGGGTTTCCTTCAAAACAGGAAAACTCATTTTTGCCGCTATGAATGGTCAGGACGGCAACCTGGTTTCTGTATTGAATAAGGCCGGTAAACTGACAGATGAGCAGGCTCGCATCATTCGTGACCGGGCAAAAAACACGGCTGACAAAGCCTTGGCAATGCTGCTCATTAATGCCAATTATGTTTCGCAGGGCGATGTGGTCAGCAGCATTCAGCAGCATATCCTGGATGTGGTTTATAATCTAATGACCTGGAACGAAGGCCCGTTCCGGTTTGACGATGATACGCTGCCAGATAAAGATCGAATCCAGGTTCCAATTGACCTGGAAAACGTCATTATCGAAGGGTCGCGCCGCATCAAGGAGATCGAGGAACTCAATCAGCATCTGCCCAATCTGGATATGGCGCTGAAGTTCCCGGAGAACCCGAAAGAGAAATTTAAGGGTATCCATCTCAGTGTCGAGGAATGGCGGGTGGTTTCATTTGTAAACCCCAAAAACTCGATACGGCAAATTGCCAAAGCCAACAACATGTCGGAAGTTGAAATCCGGCGCATTGTCTACGGTTTGGAACAGGCTGGTTTGGTTGAGTTGGTCAAACCGCCAGGAATGGTTGATCCGGCTGCTGCACAACGTCGTCGACAACCGCAGAAGTCGCCGGTTCAAAAAGTGGTCGTCAACCGATTGATTGATAAGATTCGGTCTATTTAACGCTGAAGTCCATGAGGACATCCACTGGAAGAGTGAACAACCTATGCAAACTGTAAAAATGGTTATCACTGGCCCGTTTAGCGCCGGAAAAACAGAATTCATCCGCTCCATCAGCGAAATTGATGTTGTTTCCACTGAGCGGGAAATCACCACCGCCGCCGAGCGGAAAGTTAAAGATGCCACGACTGTCGCGATGGACTTCGGGCGCATTACGGTGGACGATGACCTGGTTTTGTACCTTTTCGGTACACCGGGGCAGCGCCGTTTTGACTTCATGTGGGAAATCCTGGCAGAAGGGATGCTTGGATTTGTCGTCATGGTAGATAGCTCCAAGCCTGAGACTTTCCGTGAAGCCAAGAGCATTCTGGAAACCTTCCGTGCTTATGCTCCTACGCCCTATGTGGTCGCGGCAAATAAGCAGGATCATCCGGATGCTTGGTCGGCGGAGGATTTGCGGATTGCGCTCCGCATTGAAGAAGGTGTTAAACTGCTGCCCTGCGTCGCCAAAGACAAAGAAAGCGTCAAGAACGTTCTGCTGGAACTCCTCTATTCTATTCTTGAGGAGATGGATACACAGCAGTAAGAGGTTCCCGGCGCATCACACAAAGGCAAAAGCATTGTGGCAACGCTGGTTACAGAACAGGGCATTGTTCACTACGAAACGTATGGTCGGGGTCGCCCTGTTCTTCTGCTACATGGGTGGTTAGGTTCCTGGGCGCTCTGGCGCCGTACAATTGAAGAGTTGGGCAAAGATTTCCGTACCTACGCGCTGGATTTTTGGGGATTTGGTGAATCCGGCGACCAGGGTTCGGATTTTTCTGTTGATAATTTTGTGACGCTCGTCAACCAGTTCATGGATCGCTTAGGCATTGTCAAGGCTCCGCTGGTTGGACACTCGATGGGTGGCACCGTTTCGCTCAATGCCGCCATCCTCAATCCCGAAAAAGTTGTGAAAGTAATCGTGATCGGTTCTCCGGTTGTGGGATCGTCACTGAGTCCCTTGCTGAAGGTTGCAGCTTATCGCCAGTGGATTGAATTGGGTGAAACGTCGCCACGCCTTTTTAACGTGTTTATGGGCGGGCTGCGGGTGTCGCTGAAGGGCTATTCCTACCTGCTGGCGAAGGACGGACGGGCACTCGGTAACATGTTCGCCAGCGATATTTCCAAACTGACCGTCGGCCCTTTCTTTGAGAGTATTACCACCCTGCGGGAAACTGACCTGCGCCCTCATATGAATGCCGTCAGGATGCCTGTTTTAGGCATATACGGCAAAAAAGATTTGATCGTAAATCCCGGTCAGAACAAAGTTCTCAAGCAGTACGCTCCTCACGCTAAAATCGCTATGTTCAATGATTCGGGTCATTTCCCTATGCTGGATGAACCGGAAGCCTTTCATCAGGTGGTGCGGGATTTCCTGCATAACGGTTAGTCGGGAGTGGGCGGATCATAACTCCTGATTTCTTTTCCTGTCTTGATATCCCATTCTCAACATCCCGCAACTGCGCCAAATCCTGTTATAGGCCGCTCTTCCCCCAATCATTATCCTCGGTTTGAAAACTCTTACCGAAAGGTAGCCCTTTTTCAGAATTTTTGTGCTACGCTGTTGCTGTGCTTGGTTCAATGGTAGCACTGCACTAAACGGTGGATACCGATTTTCGGCTGAAAAGTTACCCATTAATGACCCCAAGTTGTCTTTACTCTCCTTCGCTATGAGGGAGAAGGGGCTGGGGGATGAGGGTTTAGTTCAGCATCCACCACTCGCACTTTTTGCCTGCCCGATATCTCTGTACTGGAGTCTGCTTATGCCGCGCCGTTACTCGCCCGAAGAAAAAATCGCCGCCTTAGTCCGCTTGGCTCAGAATCGCGGCAGCGTTACTGCTACATCCCGTCAGTTGGGCATTCCTGTCCGCACCTTGCGTGACTGGCAGTGCGATAGCCGCCTGAATGCGGTTGTTTCGCCTTCGCCGCCGCCGCCTACCCCCTCGGCGGGGCAGCGGCTAGAGGAACTCCCGCCATTTGAAGATGATTTGGCGGCGGTAAATTACCTCCGTCATCACATGTTGGATGAACTGCTCAACATGGCTCGCCAATTGCCTTTCGATTTTGCAGTGGCAACACCCTACCAGCGCATGAATATGATCCCCCAGTTGTTAGATCGGCTCATGAAGCTCGACCAACATCTCAAACCCTACCAGCACCTGGTAGAAGATGTTGAATATGAAATCGTAGGTGCGGAGACCTTTGAGCGCCGCAGTTACCGGCCAGATGAAGAATTGGAATTTTTCCTGCTGGAAGGGGAACAGGCTTATGGCCCGTTTGAGGCTAAAACACTGAAGCAGCAGTTGGAATCGTTTCATGCGCGCGGTCAAAACCCAACCATCGGTGTCCAGTTTTTGCGTCGAATTGACAATAAGTACGTGCGGGACTGGCATGGCACGCTCTCCATATCAGTTCCGGAGGCATCTTCATCGTGATTGTATTGATCGCCCGCCTGCCTGATTTTGATTTCATGCTATACTCAACCTTAAAATCTTGCCATCTGCGCCGCGAGAAATCGGAGACATTTTCATGTATCGCTATATCCTTGAAGATACCCGTCATGTGCTGCCGTTTAACGAGCCAGCCAGTAAACTCACGATAGGGACTCAGCTCCTTAGCTTTCAGCATGAAGATTTGCTGGCGACTTATTTCCGGGGCAAGCTCGAACTCGGTAACACGTTCAGCAGCAAGGATGAACTACCATTTGTTCAGGGTGAAGCGATTGTTTATCGTGATAGCCTCTGGTTCGACAGAGAATTCTTTAGCTATTTTATGACCAAAGCGCGCGCAACCAAAAGAGCCTGTCGCGCGGCTTTCCCAGCAGACGACAAAGCCTTCACTGCTTACACACTGCCGCTAACATCGGATATTGAGCAAGGTGTGGATGCGGAAGGCAATCAGATATATCTGCTTGACCTGTGGTATTTCCCCAAAGGGTATTCTGAGGATATTGTGCCAATTGTTGTGCCGAGCGGGTGGAAGGAGCGCGGCTTCTACAGCGTCCCTGACTTTATGGCGCAGGATCGTGGCGACCTGACCCATTACTTACCCGAACGCGCGGTGCTTTCGATTGAAAGTTGGGTACATGTGTATTATGCCAGTGTGATTTTTGGTGTGTTCACACGCGGCAGTCGCTTTGAAGCCTATATCAGTACACATAATTTTTATTCACTTAAACTGTTGTGGCGCGGGATTATTGAGCAAAAACAGGTTTTAACGACATCTGAAGTCGTTCGGGTCGGTAAAAATTGTGTTATTGATCCTTCCGCTATCATTAATGGCCCGACCACCATTGGAGATAACTGTACGATTGGCCCCGGTGCGGTAATCGATAACTGCGCGCTGGGCAACAATGTCAATATTTCGCAGAGCTGCCATTTGATGCTGAGTACAGTGGGCAACAACTCCTTTTTGCCATTTCGTGCTTCATTGTTTATGACCAGTCTGATGGATAATTCCATTCTGGCGCAAAACACCTGTTTGCAAATGTGTGTCATTGGACGCAACAGCTTTATCGGCGCGGGAACGACTTTCACTGATTTTAATTTGATTGGTGAGTCCGATGGACGCGGACGGGTCGTGCCAAGACCGATTAAGGCAGCCAATATTCGTGGTGAGTTAGAAAATGTCGGTCAGGTTGTGCTCGGTGGTGCAGTCGGGCATAACTGTCGTATTGGTTCAGGCATGATTATGTTTCCGGGGCGTATGATTGAATCCGACGTGGTTCTGGTGGCTTCACCGTCACGACGCATTATTACCCGCAACGTGAGCTATGAGGAAAGTGATCATCACGCGCTGGATTTGGATCGCGGTGCACATCAGCGACAGTTCCCGCGTGAGAACGAAGTGAATGAGACTGAATTAACCTGGGAACGCTGGTAGGACAGGTATTCCTCGCTTTATGTAGGGGAGGAAGCAGTAGGAGCCTACCATGCTTGTGCAGTTATTTCTGGCGAACATTGAACTTATTCTCAGTGGAATTGGTTTGGTGGTGATTATTGTTCTGCCGATGGCGCTGCATCCTGATGCCTCTCATTTCTGGATGGTGACTGCACTGGTTGCTATTGTAATCGGCCTTTTACATGGGTGTATTTTCTGGCTGGTTCGAAGGCGACAGCGCAGTGTTCGCAACCAGACACTGGCTGAAGTACGAGAAATGCTCAAGGACATCGTCAACAACCAGCTCACGACGATTTCGGTCAGTTCCCATTTGACCCAGCAAGGGATTGATAGCGATAAACATGCACGCAAAATCCGCGATGCAGTACATATGATTACCGAATCGCTGGATTCGATTTCTGATGAGTCACTGCGTCATTGGCAGATCAAGTACAAGGATGTGCGGACACGGCAGGATTAAACCGCGTTATTTTTCATACTTTCAGTTTCACTTAGATTCGTCTGTTCAGTAAACAAATGGTTTGAAAACGCAAGCGTGATAAACAGGCACATACACATAACATTACGATTTATTACAACGTTTTGTGAACATTAGAAAATCACCAGAATTTCCAGCGCGGCTTTTTCTCCTCAGGGGTCGATTTGTCTGAGGGTGAATTGTTTTCCGGTTGTGACGAGAACTTTTTCAGGGCATCTCGCGCGGCCTGATCGACTGTGGTGGATGGTTCGCCGGGACGATCTCCCTGCCACGCAACCGTTTTATCCCCTAATAATGTTTTGATGGGTTCAATGGCGCGTTCATCGCCAAAATCGCCAAGCGCATAAGCCGCTCCGGCGCGTGTTTGCGGATTCGTATCCTTTAGCTGACTGATAAGCAGATCAACCGTTTGGGAGTCCTTGAATTCCTTCAGTAATTTCAAGGCAGAATCCCAAACGCCGAATTCGCGCTTCAAAAATACCTCGCGCATTAAATCAACGGTTGACGGGTCTTTCAGGCGCAGCAGCATTTGAATCATGGCCTGACGATCTTTGTTATCGAAGCGGCTCTCCGTCAATACCCGTCTGGCGTATTGAAGCACCCAATCATGCTGTCCGAGTTTAGCTACTGCTTCTACAAAATTGCCGCGTGCGAAAGCATCCGTCTCCTGGTCAGCCATTTGTTGCAGGACTGGAATGGCGCTTTGTTCCTGCCTGTGGGCTAAAGCCAGTGCCGCGAGACCGCGTGTTGGAGCATCTTCGTCTTTTAACAGAT
>JBGAGR010000266.1:0-10202 GCA_044226645.1 Aggregatilineales bacterium | reverse complement strand
ACTCGTGTGGTGCTGGATAACGGAATCGTCGTGCTGGTGTACGAAAATTTTGTGGCTCAGTCGGTGGTTTTTACCGGATCACTGCGCACCGGAAGTCTATATGAAAACCCAGCGCAGTCGGGATTGGCGAGTATGACCGCTGGATCATTGATGCGTGGGACTCAGCATCGTGATTTCGACGCGATTCACTCGACGCTGGAAGACATCGGTGCGGATGTGGATGTTGGCGCGGGGACGCATAGCAGCAGCTTCAGCGGTAAATCGCTGGCGGAAGATTTGCCTGTGTTGATCGACATTCTGAGTGATGTGCTGCGGTATCCGTCGTTCCCAGAAAATCAGGTGGAACGGCTGCGCGGTGAGGTCATGACCGGGCTGCAATATCGCCAGCATGATACACGCTACCGGGCGAATCGGGCTTTCCGCGAGAATCTGTATCCCGATAATCATCCGTATCATTACAGCACACGCGGGACACTGGATACGATTCCTCGCCTGATGGTGGCTGATATGGCGGATTTTCATCGCCGCACGTTTGGGCCGGATGGCATGGTGATTACGATTGTCGGCGCAGTGAAGGCACAGCAAGCCATCGATATTGTGCAGGCGAAATTCGGCGATTGGAAAAATTCTGAGCAGCCTGCGCCTATAGAACTGCCTGACCTGCCGCCCATTGACGAAACGCGGCGCATTTCGGTGAATGTGCCGGGGAAAACACAGTCGGATATTATCCTGGGTGTGCCGGGGCCATCGCGCTTAGCGCCGGATTATCGGGCGGCGACACTGGCAAACAGCATCCTCGGTCAATTCGGCATGATGGGACGTATTGGCGATGAAGTGCGCGAGAAACAAGGTTTGGCTTACTATGCTGGCAGCAGTGTTGATGGCGGACACGGCCCCAGCCCCTGGAGCGTGAGCGCAGGGGTGAATCCATCCAATGTGCAGAAAGCGATTGATAGTATTATCATCGAACTACGGCGGATCATCACTGAGCCAGTGAGTGATGAAGACTTGAGCGATAACAAATCGTACTTCATCGGGCATCTGCCGCTGCAATTAGAAAGCAACGAAGGGGTAGCCGCTTCGATTCAGCATATGGAAACGTATCAACTGGGGTTGGATAATCTATTGAAGTTCCGTGACCGGGTGAACGCGCTGACGAAAGAGGATTTGCTGGCAGCAGCACAGCATTATCTGAACCCGGATGCGCTGGTGATCTCGGTGGCGGGGCCGGAATAGGCTGCAAAGCTCAATCTTTTAAGGAAAGAGGTGTACTGTATGAGTTCCAAGTTCCAAGTTCCAAGTTTAAAGTGGTTTGTACTGGTGGTCTTGCTGCTGAGTGTAACGGCGGTTTATGGGCAGGATACGCCCGTAACGACTCGGGAGAATGCGCCGGATGCATCGCAGTATCAACTAGTTCAATATGCCAGCGGTTTTACGCAGCCTGTGTTGGCAATCGGCGCGGGTGATAATTCGGGGCGGTTATTTATCGTGCAACAGGGCGGCAAAATTTCTGTCATGGTGAATGGTGCTTTGCAGGACACCCCGTTTCTGGATGTATCCAGTCTGGTGAGCCGTGATGCCAGTGAGCGTGGTTTGCTGGGGCTGGCGTTCCATCCGAAGTATGCCGAGAACGGGTTGTTCTTCATCGACTACACCGATAAAAATGGCGACACCAAGGTTGCAAAGTACAAGGTGTCAGACAGTGATCCGAATGCGGCTGATCCCAACAGCGCCGAAATCCTGCTGCATATCGAGCAGCCTTACGCGAATCACAATGGTGGCAATCTGGCATTTGGCGCAGATGGCTATTTGTATATTGGCATGGGCGATGGCGGCTCGGCGGGTGATCCACAGCATAATGGACAGAACTTTAAGGCGCTCCTGGGGAAACTCCTGCGCATAGATGTCGATAATGGAACGCCTTATGGTATTCCGGCAGATAATCCCTCTGCCACTGATTCGGCTTATGCGCCGGAAGTGTGGGCGGTGGGGTTACGGAATCCCTGGCGCTTCAGCTTTGACAAGGCGACTGGTGATTTGTATATCGGTGATGTGGGGCAGAATCAGTGGGAAGAAGTGGATTTCCAGCCCGCGGGCACTGCCGGCGGCGTGAATTATGGCTGGAACATCATGGAAGGTTCGCACCGTTATTCCGGTGAACCTGTGCCGGATGGTTTGACAGGGCCGATTTTCGATTACAGTCACGGCAGCAGTTGTTCGATCACAGGCGGGTTTGTCTACCGAGGAACGGAACTGCCGGATTTGCAGGGTGTCTATTTCTTTAGTGACTACTGCTCCGGAACTATCTGGGCGAGCTATCGCGATACCAGTGAGACATGGCATACCAACAAATTTCTGGAATCCGGCGCGAATGTCAGTTCGTTCGGTCAGGATGATGATGGTGAACTGTATGTGGTCGATCACGGCGGGAGCATCCTCAAGCTGGCGGCGAAAAGTGGTTAGCTGAAGCCAGAATCAGCAATTATTCCAGACTGTAGCAGAAAATCAGGAGAGTAGGGTTCGTGACCTTGCTCTCCTTTTGTTTAGTGTTCATTCGTTGAGAAAAATTTACCTTTGCAATGTGAGTTGAGGATTAAAATTAATGATAGGTGATTTACATACGCTTTTATCGGATGGTTGAATGATTCAGCCATTTAAGGCACTTTCGAATGATAAAAAAACTGATATTCGTGTGTTTGGGCTTGTTGATGGTATTTGAAACAGCCTCCGCCCAAACCACAACTCCAATTCCCCCTTTGTTTGCTCCTAATCCTACTCAAATCAATGCTTCAAATCCTCAACAAAGTGCGGGTTTGGGGTCTGTGATTGTCATTGATGGCAATACGATGGTGACTGGCGCGGTCAATAATGCAGCCTACGTCCTTGTATGGGATGGCATGACCTGGGTAGAGCAGGCCAAATTGACACCCTCCGATAGTGTCTGGGATGATGGTTTTGGGAGTTCAATCGGCATTAGCGGTGATACTGTGGTCATTGGTTCTCCCCGAAACGATCACACAGGAAGGAATGACCCTGGCGCGGCTTTCGTATTTACTCGCAGCGGTGTTACCTGGACTCAGCAAGCGAAACTGATCACCAGCGGCCCGGATCATTACGATTTGTTTGGCTGGAGTGTGGCGATTGATGGCGATACCATCGTAATTGGAGCAGTAGATCGGGATTTCTCGCCATACTCATCTGCTGGAGGCGCTTACATTTTTACCCGTTCGGGTTCAGTCTGGACAGAGCAAGCTTTACTGCTTCCTAGCGATCCTACGACGATGGGATACTTTGGTCGGTCAACCTTAATTCGGGGCGATACGATTATGATCGGTGCACCGGGCGGAACGGGTGGCGTTTATGTTTTTCAAGGAAGCGGCGCAAGCTGGTCACAGCAGGTCAAGCTGACCGAACAGTTTCCTCAATATAATGGCGGCTTTGGGTCAACATTGGATATTGATGGGACAACGCTGGCAATTGGTGCGCCTTCGGAGAACGCGGCTTATATCTTCACGGGTAGTGGTGCAAGCTGGACGCAAGAAGTCAAGCTGCGTCCTCAAGATACGAATCATGGGGCGGTGGGGTCGGCTGTCGCGCTGGATGGTGACTTGCTGGTATCGGGCGGCTCCAACATTGCATTTGTGTTCATTCGCAATGGAACGACCTGGTCTGAAGACCGCTTTGTTACATGGGCATATCAGTTTGGCAAGGCGGTTGCAATCAAAGATCAGCATGTGTTTGTTGGTGCACCGGGTACAACCGTTTCGGGCGTTTCGAGTGCAGGCGCGATTCAGGATTTTCGGCTGATTATGGATGTCGATATGTCCGCCGCCCAAACCGTGAATCCGAATCCGGCGTTTGCGGGCGAGAACGCCACCTACACCGTAACGGCTACCAATAACAGCCCAGATCCAACAACGGGTGTGTGGATAGTCGCTTTTCTACCTCCTGATGTGCCAGTTATTAGTGTGCTTCCATCTACAACCTGCTATGGGCCTTTCAGTGATGATTCATTATATTGTGATATGGGAGGATTGGCTGGTGGGGAGAGTAAATCCGTCCAAATTATTCTTCGCCCTCCTCAGATTGGGGCTATAGGAAATCTCGCCATAGCGTTGAGTGACGCACCAGATGCCAACTCCGACAATGACTCATCTTTTCTCCCTGTAGGCATCTTTCCCGTTACATCGCAGGGTGCTGCGCCGATTTTAGGTTACCAGACAACTTTCACTCCAACGTTTACATGGAATCGAGTTAATGGTGCAATTAACTACGAAATTGAACTTTCCACCAGCCCTGTATTTAGTCTGGCGGGACAAATCGGTACCCTTACTGTTCCGGGGAATCAATTGGCTGTTACCATCAGCACTAATCCGACGCTGACGATTGGTCAGGTTTATTACTGGCGAGTACGGGCGCAATATTCGGACTATAAATGGGGAAATTGGAGCGCTGGTGAAACCCTACAGGTGAATCCTTATCATCCGTAGGCTGAGCGGTGGTGAATGGTCTGTCATCATCTGATGCGAGTGAGTTAAGATTGAAAAACGATAGGCTGTAGATAAAAACGCCGGGTCTATTCCCGGTGTTTTTATGTCCTGAGTTCGAGGGTTTATTATGAGAAGACGTTTGATTGTTATTGGAACCATTGCGGCGGCTGTTATCGTCACGGTCATTATTTTCATTAAAGTGCGACCTTATCTTCCGCGACCCGCCAGCCAAGCATCACCGTATTCATTAGTTGAAGTGGCGACTGGTCTGGAAAAACCGTTGTATGTGACGGGGGTGGGCGATGGTTCGGGACGATTATTTGTGGTCGAGCAGGATGGGCTTGTCCTTGTCCTGCAAGATGGTCAGGTGTTGGAAAAGCCTTTTCTGGATGTTTCCACGCTGGTGAGTCGAGATAGCAGCGAACGTGGTTTACTGGGTTTGGCATTTCATCCACAGTATGCGGAAAATGGACGCTTTTTCATCAATTACACCGATGTTCAGGGCAACACTGCTGTGGCAAGCTATCTGGTTTCGAAAAGTGATGCTAATCAGGCGGATTTTGCGAGTGGGACTATAATACTCAGTGTTGAGCAGCCTTTTCCCAACCACAATGCAGGGCAGCTTGCCTTTGGGCCAGATGGTTACATCTATATCGGGTTAGGGGATGGTGGTTCGGCAGGGGATCCGAAGGGTAATGGTCAAAATCCGGCTGCGCTGCTGGGGAAAATGCTGCGGCTGGATGTCGATCATGGTGCGTCTTATAGTATCCCTGTGGATAATCCCTTCGTCCATAACAGCGCTTTTGCGCCGGAAATCTGGGCGATGGGGCTGCGAAATCCCTGGCGCTACAGCTTTGACCGCGCTACAGGTGATTTGTATATCGCCGATGTGGGGCAGGATCAATGGGAGGAAGTGGATTTTCAGCCCGCCAGCAGCAAAGGCGGGGAAAATTATGGCTGGAATGCTTTTGAAGCGACCCACCGCTATTCTGAAATCACACCAATTCCTGAGCATTATGTGCAGCCGATTGCCGAATATAGTCATGCGGATGGATGCTCAATCAGCGGAGGGTATGTGTATCGCGGACAAGCCCTGCCGAGTTTGCAGGGGACATATGTCTTCGGTGATTATTGCACCGGCACCATATGGATGACCAAGCGCGATGCAGCAGGGAACTGGCAGACCAGCGTCTTAATGAACAGCGGGCGGGTCATCAGTTCGTTTGGGGAAGATGAGGCGGGGGAGTTATATGTGGTGGATTATGGGGGCAATATCTTGCGCTTCAGCGAGCCTTCCTGAGGCGGTTGAACAATCCATAAAAATATGAATATCCCATTTGGAAATTGATCGTGAGGCAGGTTTCATAACTATTTACTGTATGTTGACGGTCTATTACGGAAGATATTACTATGACGAGTGTTAATAAACCTCCGCGACCTGAGAATGCACGTGACTGGCTGCGCTACATTAAGAACGCGGGCGAGGATCGCAGTTGGCTGCTGCCGCATGAGCAGCAGTTGGTAGGCGTTGTTCGGAAAAGCCTGAATACAGACCGTGAATTCAGGGATGGAATAGGTCTTTTAAAAGAAGTTGTTCCGTACTTTTTATTTGTTCTGTTCCATGATGAATTCTGGTTTCCGATTTTGATGGATGCTCTGGTACAAGCGTATAACATGCAGGATAAGAAACTGCAAATCCAGATTTTGCGGTTTATCGTTGAAGTCGATACTCAAAGAGGCAATCATCTAGAGGCGAACGAAAAACTCAGTGTGGCTTTACGAAGCAATGTCAATATGCCACCCGAAATGCTGGTGCAGGCTTATACCAGCTTATTCAAGCTTCAATGGTTCGATCTGAATAACCCTGTAACCACACAGTTGGTCGATCAGGCGATGGAAGCAGAGCGATTGATTACTGATCCTGATCTAAAAGCAGGTATGCATAACGAACTGGCGCGAGCATTTGCGCGGTTAGGTAATATGTCAAAAGCGTTGGCTCACGCGCAGCAAGCCTATGTGTTTTGGAACAGTCTGGAAAATCATCCTGGTAAGGGACGCGGCGCGTTTACGCTGGCGACCATTTATGCCTATACCGGATATATGGAACATGCCCCGGCCTGCTTCAAAAAAGCTGAACATTTCCTGAGCATTGCTAAAGAGGCGATTGATCATACTGATTATGTCTGGAAGCGCACCCTGCTGGCTTATGAGTCTGGTGTTCAATGTTTGCACCGGAAAGAAGGGGAAAAAGCAGTCGATTGGATGCGTGTTGCCCTGCGGGAAGCGGAATTGCTCAATGTACCGCATTATCTGGCGGCGGCTCATCACAGTATGGGTTTGGCGCAAACGATGGTGAAACAATATGCTGAATCGCGCGAAAGCCTGAAGACCGCGATTGAATTATGGAAACAGTTACAGAATGATTTTGATAGAGCCAGTGCCATGCAGGCAATGGGGTATCTGGAAGGGCTGGATGGTCATAAAGGACAGGCACTGATTTATCTGAATGAGGCGATGGATATTTGTATGGGGTTGATGGATACTCCGCAGCGGCAAATGATGGTCAATTTGATTCAAGAGTCGATTGATGAATTATAGCCGGATGAAGTTCGCATCAGCCTGTTTATGTGGCAGGCTGATGTGAGCTTCACGGTTGCCCCGCGTTAATTAGAACGGGGGCGGGGTGATGGGAGGAACTCCTGCTGGCATTGGATGTCTCCTTCAATGCTCACATCGTGCGATGTCAACAGGATCGGACATTTGCCCCACCGGAGTCCCAGCTCTACGGACAATTTGAGGACAGTAAGCGGACAGTTCCATTACGGAAATGTAATATTGTGGATTTTAGACAGCATACAAGCCCTAAAATGAGCCTGTATGCTGTTGTTTTGAGGGGAAGTTGGATTTAGAGCGTGGTGCGTTCAGTCACACGCTGGGCGAGAGCGCCAATAGCGATTGGCAGGAGAATCGGGAGGGCAAAGACAGCGGCAATTTGGATAGCAGAGAGATTTTTTAGTCCGAAGAAGGCGATCCCTAATGCGCCCGCAATCCATAAAGCCCAATAGACTAATGTGATGATAGCAGCAGCGGCGAGCGCGGTAACATGATCCGGGATGCGAGTGGCACATACGAGGCCAATCATGCCGCTGAAGTACATTTCGGCATAGGGCTGGAAGGCAATCAGACAGGTGATGCCTATCACCACCAGCATCCCTTTATCGGCTGAGATTTCCCCGATGGTGATGGTGAAGACCAGAACCCCAATCAACAAGAATCCGTGAGACAAGCGGTAGAGCAGCATGAGCCAGGTCTGACGCACCTGCCAGATGCCAGCCGCCCATGTACTGAGTACCATCTGGCGGCGGGGCAGCAGGGTCAGATTGAGCAGATCGGCGATTCCGTCTGTTTGTAAGCGGTGAACTTTCTGGACAGTCCCGGTTCCCAATTGGAGGAGTGTGATTAACGAAAAGAGAAAATAGAGCATGGGTAAGCTGAGGCCTCCAAACAGAAGAAACAGCCCCAGCGAACTGCCGAAAATAAGCTGTTTGACATGGGTTGAGGGTGGTTTGCGCAGGTAAAAGCGGGTTAGCGGGTAATTGCGCCTCAACGCCGGAGAGAGCCAGTTTTGGGAAAAGAGTTGTTTAACCATAACGAATATTGTAAATAAAGCGGCGGCGCAGCGGAAGAAAGTGTAAAGGGATTCCAGCAAATCTCCGACAATGCAATGACAAAGGTCGTCAGGCGGGCGTGGGGTGAGCGACTTGGAAAGATGTCCGTTTCGGCCTATATTTGAAGCACATATTGAAGCAAAAAATCAGGTGCCGCATGTTTCGATGGATGATCTGGCTGCTTACGGTGTTCATTATTGCTTTTCCGGTATCGGCACAAAATCCAGCGCCGGACTACGCGATTCGCAATATTCGCAGCCGTTTTACCGAAAATAATCAACAGGTGCAGGTACAGTTCGAAGTCTGGAATATTGGCGGCACTGCCAGTTCCCCGGCAACTGCCACGCTGAATGTCATTTCTACCGGAGAAGAAGTGGCACGCGATGTGGTCGCCCCGCTGAAATCACAGGAAATCGTGACGGTTTCACTGACTTTTCCGACCAGCATGTTTTCGTCCAACACAGTGCAATCGTTCCGGGCAGCCGTTGGTATTGGAGAGGTTGAGGCCGCAGGCAGCGCGAATGTGCAGAGCAATTTCGCCCAAATTACGATTACTTTTCCTGATCTGTCGATTGAAGTCACGCCATCGTCCCAGACCCCTGCTCTAACGCCGACAGCACCGCCGGATATTCTGACGGAATTCTTGGGATCGATAGGTATTACCTTCGATTTTTCTGACCCAACCCAGAAAGCAGTTCTGGTGGGAATTGTGGGCGCACTGCTGCTTCTGGTGCTGATTATTATCGTCATTGTCCGGCTGTTGTTTCAACGTCCGCCAGACTTTGGTAACTGGCAGCCGCCTTATGCCAATATGCCGTTTCTTGACCCCAACAGTCAGGAAGGGCGACGGCAGCAGTGGCAGCTCCATGCCCAAAATGCTACCCTGCCGAGTAACTGCGCGGATGGCAGTCTTCATGCACGTAAACTGCCGCTAGACGGCAAGGGGAGCTATTTTTCCGGCTGGCGGATTACAGCGATGCGCATCAGCCAATATGACCAGTATGGGCGGGTTAATCGCAGTCAGGTGATCGCTTCTAAAAAAGTGGTTAACCGGGTGAACGGTGTCATCAAACGGCGGGGGAAACTAGCGCCGGAAAAAATGCTGCGCCAATTTCGTTCCGCGGCATCCGGGTTGGTGAAACCGCTCGGTAAAAAGCTGAATGAACGAAATGTGATGCTGCCGCTGGCGCTGGATGTGCGGCTGCAAGGTAAACACGGCGAGGTGCGAATTCTGTTCGAGTTGTATCAGTGCCAGTATCGCCGCTGGCAGTGGATTGACCAATGGGAGCCGGAAATGGCGGTGATTGGCAAGGTCATTCACGAGAGCAACACCTATACCATTTACGGAATGCGCGCCGGGGAAACCTTAAAAAGCTTTCGCCAGCGATTAGCCGATGATGTAGCGCAAACGCTGTTTGAAATGGCGATGCCAGTGATGGACGACGCACGCGACAGCAAGCCAACCAATCCCCATCTCCAGCAGATGACGCGGGGATAATCAGGGCTTTTCGTCATCGCCGCTGCCATTGCTGCCAGCAATCGCGTAAATAAGTACCCCCAGTGAAGCCAGCGCGAAACTTCCGATTAATCCAAAGGCTTGAAGCAGGCCAAACAGGGGTTCACTGTCCGGGCCGCGCGGATTTGAGCCGAAGCCCAGAATGTCAGATAGTCCGGCCATCGCCGCGAACAAAAGCCCGGTGAGCGCAAGCCGTACACCGATTTGCTGGGCAAGATTGGCGGTTTGCGATGGATAAAAGGTGAATTTGACGTAGAACAACGCACCGAGGATGAGCAGGGTAAACCCTATCAGAATCGTAAAAATCTGTACGATGCCAATACCACTGGCGGGTTCCAGACCTGTCACGCCGGGGAATAATCCCATAAAAGTCAGCACAATGCCGAGTGCACCGAGTGCAATGCCAAATTGAGCTACACGCTGCATGAAATTTTCCTAACTCGCCGGGAGTGCCTGCCGGAGCTTGCGGAGCATATTGCCGCTCAAAATTGCTTCAATGTCATTTTCGGCGTAGCCGCGTTCACGGAG
>JBGAGR010000265.1:0-10346 GCA_044226645.1 Aggregatilineales bacterium | reverse complement strand
GAAAAATCACCGTTGACAAACAGGCAGGTTTCTCTTCTATTATATCCACTTCATGCCGAAGTGGCAGAATGGCAGACGCGCTACGTTCAGGGCGTAGTTCCTTCACCGGAATGCGGGTTCGACTCCCGCCTTCGGCACACACACCGGTCTAGACCGGGTTTTTATTTGCCCCGCGACCTGGCCTAAAATAGCTAAAAACGGTACACTAGAATCCATAGTTTATTGATTAACCACGACTGATGAATTCCAGAGAATATCAAACGCCCTGACCGCAAGCGTACCGGACAACTATCCGGAATACAGATCATGTTTGCCGCTATCCTCGCTATTGGGCTTATTTTGGGGTTAAATTTCACTAATCTGGTATCTACCGGACAGCCTCTCCAGCAGCTCTATAATCAAGTCACTGATGAGATCACCAAGTTGGAGCAGGAACAGGGCGATTTGACTAGAGAACGGGACTACGTTCGCAGCGATGCCTTTGTGGAAAATTGGGCGCGGAGCGAGGGGAAAATGGTCAAGCCGGGCGAAGTGTTGGTAATCCCAGTACCGTCGATTGCACTCGCGGAAGCTACCCCTGAACCAACACTTTCAGTCCCTATTGAAACTACCGCTCCACGACTGGAAAATTGGCAGCTCTGGTGGCAGATGGTGCTGATAGTCCACCGCCGCAGTTTTGAAACATAAATCGACGCGAACTGCGACATTATTCTCGCTGCTCGACAGCCATTTGAGACGGCTGAACGCCAGCCAATGCGCTAATGCTGGCTTCTATAGTGCTTTCTCCAACGGTAAACTGCTGACCTTCTTCGGCAAGTGTAGTTTTTACAAATCCGATACCGAAAAACTCCCCATCCGGCGAAGTAACGCTGCTGGTTAATGTTCCGACTGTTTTTCCCTCGTGGAACAAGGGCGCGGGTGCTTCTACCATCTGTGAAAGGCTCAGTTTGACCATTGTCTTCGCTAAACGATTACGGCTTTCCATCCGTGCGATGATTTCTTGCCCTGTGTAGCATCCTTTGGTGAAACTTACTTCATCCCACAAACCCGCTTCTAAAGGGATGAAATCGGTACTCAACTCATGACCTGCGGCAGGTCGTCCTGCCCGAATACGAAGAGTGTTATAAGTCAGCGAGCCAGCTGGAATCAGTCCGAATGGTTTTCCAGCTTCCATGATCATTGACCAAACCGTTTCGGCATTTTCGTTGGGCACCACAATAGCCCAATGACTTCCGCTCAGACCCTTCCGCTGTACGAGAATAGTCTCGACTCCAGTCGATGAAGAATGCTTGACTATCTTGTAAGGCGTTTCCGTTTTGCTGCTTGGTAAGCCAGTCAGGGACTCAACAACTGAATCGGCGAATTGTCCATGTAGGGCAAATAGCCGTGTCGGAGATGGCTAAGTCAAGCATGTGAAAATCATCATTGAAGAAGACTTGACGCTGTAAATAACTGCGAACTGTTCCGCTTCCTGCTTCAGTAGTCAGGAGCGCTGTTTCACCCTGATTGTAAATTATCACCCTATCAAGGATACGCCCATTAGCGTTGGTGAAAATGGTCGCTTGGCCTGCGCCAACGGGTATTGCTAACACATCATTTGTTGAGATGCGTTGGATAAGATCAAGGCGACTGCTTCCTCAGATTTCTACGCGCCCCTCATGGGAACGATCCATCAGCACAGCTCGTTCAAGGGCTGCATGATACTCAGTCATCAAGTCGCTGATATTGCAGGGGAATCTCATCTGGTGCCAGAGCAGCTCCTTGTTGGCGCTGGAAATCAACCCAACTCATTAATGACCTCGTTTAGCTCTTTGTCCTTCGGGATTCACTTTTTTTCGCAGCTTCATAAGCTCCCGATGAGCGCGTTCTGCCAGACGATACCATAAAGAATCTCGCTTGCTGTTTCCATTTCGTCATTGGTAATCAGGTAACAGTGTGATCAGGGAAATTGTTGTGTAGTGCCGTTGCTCCCAGTACGTCAATATCTGCAATCAAGTCATGTTCCTGAGCAATAGCTTGTTCAACGGTTAACCGGGGAACACCATAAAAATTGCCATGCACTTCCTGATTTTCCAGCAGTTCGTTGTCAGCAATCATGCGTTGAAATTCGCCTACGCTAACAAAAAGATGTTCGCGACCCGCTTGTTCATCGGGCCGAATTCCTCGGGTTGTTGCGGTAGGAAGCTGACGCAAATCAGAAACCCGGTCTAAAACACTGTTCATCAGGGCGTTTTTGCCGACCCCTGCTGGTCCGACTATGACGAATAGTAATCCCCAATGTTCTACCATGAACAACCTCAAAATGTGTAATGCGCGTGTTTTGAATCATACTACGTACACGGTTCCCATGTCCACTCAAAAGAATGAAAAACAGGTTCCAAAATGAAACCTGTTTTATTTTACGGGGGTGAGTTTTCACCCACCCCGTTAAGCGATTGTGAACTAGCTGTTCACTTCGATATCTGTGATCCACCAACCGTCTTTGATATTGCTCGTCGTATTGAGACGGAAGCGAAGACCAATGTTTCGGTTGACGTAGAGGGCGGAACTCAAGTCATGTGACCGGATCATCCAATCATTTGAAGGTGGTAGATAAGTCCAACTACCCCAGATGCTTGGCTGGCACCATGAACTCGGAACCCCAGTCGGACAGTTATTGCTCAGGTTGTTCTGAACCCACGTAAACCCACCGTCAATCGAGACTTCGACGTTAGCGGAGTTACTTGAACCCAGATCGAATAAAGTCCAGTACTGCAGACGCGGTTTGAATATGCCCGTTGCTGGTGCCGCGAGACTTAACAACCCATCCAGCATCAACGATGAGTTGCTGTTCGGGACGGACATCACTGGGTCTGAGAGCACCGTCGGCTTCGGACTATCGCTGAACGAGAAGTTGTTATTACCAGCCTGGAGAATAATGACTGCGCCACCTGTTGATTCGAACCATTCCAGGATAAGCTGATAATTGCCGGCATTAATATGGACAGTCTGCATATCGACTGTACGACCATGCGTAGTCCAGTTATTGATGATATTCCAGCCTGCTGGCGCACCACCTGCCGGGTTCGTCTCATATCGTAAACGCACACCGTCATCTGACGTTGTGATGAATGTATAGTCTCCACCGAGAACACTGATATCACGCATCCAGCGTCCCATGTAGTAATCATCCCAGGTTGCGCCAGCAGAACCAGCCGGAGCACCAGTGGGGCGACTAGTCGTACCGAAGTCATAATTGATTGCCGCCACCGATTCGGTCAGTACCGGATACTGGCTGCGACTCGCGATCCAGCTTGACGTACCTGCATCTGTCCGCGTAATTGCATTCAGGAAGGTATTGGTATTACTCGGTGTACACGCGACCTGACTCAGATCACCTGACTGCGGAGCAGTACGGCTGGGATTCGCCATCCATTGAATACAGTCGAAGTAGTAGCCGTTATAGTTATTCGGGCCAAACTGTGCTGGTCCACCACCACTGCCACGGAAGTAATCCGGTGCCAAACCCCATAGACCCTCTGTTACCCAGTTTAGTGTATTCTGTGCAGGATCGTAGAAGGGCAGGGTGAAAATACGCGGATTGCGGAACTCAATGCGAATGTCATCGACGAACCATCCATCGCGCGGACTGGTGGTAACATCCAACGTGTCCACCACGAACCGGAATTTGAGACGTTTACCCTCATTTACTGTGGTTGTCGCGGCGTTATCGGCATACGGGCGTAGATCAACCTGTTCCCGCACCCACGTATTCACCTGTGTGAGTGCACCCCGGCTCCAAATAGTTTCCCAGGATGAGTTTGAACTATATGAAGTGTTAGAACCCCAGTTGTAGATATAGTCATAGCCCTGACGATTGCGCTTGGTATAGCCAGTAACCCCCGTCATTTCGTAGTCATCCTGGACGGCTACCTGGAGCATGATTTTTGCATTTGCACCGACTACATAGTGATCCCAGAAATAGAAGGTGGGACTATCAGTCGTTTTTGCGCCGCGCAGGTCGATGATCTTGTTCATCTCAAGGACACTGAAGGTATCCGCATCATAGCTCGTATTGTTAGGCGGACTATCGGTGAAGGCATACAGACCGCTGTGCGATCCCCAGTCCTCTGAGATTGGATTTCCGGCATCCCACTTGCCGCCCGTTTGCCAGCGAGTCCACCAGTCGGACGGATTATCGATGTCATCAACGTAGCGTGGGCCGTTCCCGCCACCTGCCGCGTTTCCACCGGCAATCGGTGTCACCGTAGTAGAGGTGTTCCAAAGCTTGTGTGAAACTTCGGTGTACTCATTGATGGTGATATTATCTACGTACACTCCGTCAGATGTAGCTGGGTCGGATAGCGCGTTTAGCCGGATAGCGATGAAGAAATCGTCATCATACTTGTCACCATTTGCTGCGAGCTGCGCTAAGGTTTGACCACCTGTCGCCTGCTGAATGGCTACATCGAGATCAATTTCCACCCGCTCCCAGGCGTACTGAGTTCTGGTTCGTGAAGCGTAGTTATAAGTCCAAACCGAGACAGGCGATATGGCGGTTGTACCGCTGGCAGCATGGGATACACGTGAAATGTCAATACGAACACTTTCACTCGCTGCGAGATTACGCCATTGCCAGAAGGTAAGGATTGGGCGTGTGGCCTTTTTGCCTGTACTGACCGAGCAGTTTACTCCGTCAAAGCCCTCGCCCTTATTGCCACCCCAGGTTGCAAGATTCTCTGGAGTATCATTGTTGAAATCGATCGGATATTGCAATCTCAACGACGTATCTTGCGAGAGATAGTTGCCACCAGGGCTGTCGGTAAATGATTTCTCACCACCTGCTTTGCTGATACCGTCAATTGGCTGTGTCAGACCCCACTGACCACTGGGAAGCCATTGCTCAATGGTACGAGCATTGTAACCACCCGGCGCACTTGGGTCAAAAACGCCATCGGCAGTATCACAGAAGGGGTAGTTGGTGAAGCGCGGTATACCCTCGCGATCAATGACGATCTCATCAAGCCACCAACCACCAACAGGACTGAGTTCTATGGATTCATCTACCAGCAGTGCAAAACGTAGGCGGAAGGGAGTTGTATTCCAGGCTGGAATGGTATTCAACAGCACCTTAAATTGCGTCATCGAGATGTTCGCGGAGGCCGACAGAGGAGCAACCAGTGAGTAAACGGTTTGCCAGTTGTCTGGTACGTTATCAACTGCATCTCTCGTATACTGGATTTCCAGCGATTCACCCTGAGCCAGAGCATACGACTGCCAGAATGTGATTTGTGGATAGCCATCATCGCCTTCGAAATCTGGCTGACCACCCGATCCGTCACTGTTGAAGGGGAAGCTAAAGGTTCCATTGAATTCCAGTGAATGGATACGGTATTTGTTGCCAGTATTAGTTCCCGGCTGTTCGGGGCCGAATTTGACATAACTGGCATTGTCACCATTATTGTTGCCAGGTGCTGAGCCACTTACAGCCCAGCCTAAGGCTGAACCGAGGGCAGTGCTATCAGCGGTCAATGCCCATCGTCCACTGGCGATGAAATCACTCGCTTGGCTTGGGTTTTCCAGGTTCCAGTAGCTGTTACAGGTATTCTTGTCATTACAGACACCGAATACCTTGCCGGGATCAGCATTATCAACCCGAATATCATCCAGGTACCAGCGTCGTGTGCCCGCAGTGCCAGTGCTGGTGATGGTAAAGCGGTAGGTGATTTTCTTGTCTTTCAGAGCGGCGGGAATAGGCACTTGACTGCGCGCCCAGGCATAATTCTTACCGCCGTTGTGCAGTGTGATTGCAGGATAGGCGCTCCAGTTGGGACCACTTCCGGCTGTTACGACATCATCTGTCGGATCGGCAGGGGTTCCATTATCGGAGTATACGTAGGGCGCGTATTCCGCCAACTGCACTGTAACCGTGGTTCCCGCCGCTAAATCCCAGGCATCCCAGAATGACATGACTGGACTGGGAAAGGCAGCAGGACTTTTGCTCAGGTCTATCCAACCCCGTAGTTCAAGATTGCATTTCATGTTGGGGGGGAAGCCGGCACTGGTCGGATCCGGGCTTTCTTTCCATGTCCATGCGACGCTGTTGGCCTGTGTGCCATTCAGATGCGTCCACTGGCAGTTGGGCGGGTTTCCGGTCGTCCCATTATCGTCGCGTACGTTACCTTTGTATTGACCGATATCGACATAAATGTCGGATAGACCGGTAGTTGTCCGGTAGTCAACCTCGAAGGTGTGTGCTCCCGGGGTCAATGTGATCTGACCACCAATGATAGGTGTAGTATCCAATGTGCGGTAGGCACCCCATTGATCCCATTTAAGAACACCATCAACATACATTCTGAAAGCGCCGTTTGCGCGGATAGTGACATTTATCGTCTGTGATGTGCTGCCCAGAATATCGATATCACGTGTCCAGCGAACGGAGAAATTATCAGTATTCCAACCTACGAGTTGGTTTAGGGCACTCGCAGAAGGTCCGCCATTGCCCCAATTGAAGGCGATATTCCAGGCATGAGTACCTTTATCATCCATATCACCGTTCTTAATTGTCGCATCAGGAGTCCCTGTCAGACCTGTATTGGGGTAATAGCGACCGATCCAGTCACGACCACCCAGGTAGACACTGGTGTTCACGCGCCACCAAACTGGCTCATCAATCGGATCGTAGAAGGGGATATCATGCGCCATGTCCACTTCAGTAGGAGTAACGGATGCCGTTGGTGTGAAGGAAGGTGTTGGTGAAGGCACCGTAGGCGATGGTGTAGGCGACGGCCCCGGCGTTGGTGACGACGTAGGCGGCTGCGGCGGATTCGTTGGAAACGAAACCTCTTTGGGTGGATTCGTCGCAATTGCTGTGATCGTCAACCAGAACGAATTCGGGTTGCCGCGCAGGGCAATGTCAGGATTTTTCTGACAGTTTTGCTGCTGCTCAACCAAATTACACACCACATTGCTGAAAATGTTGCCGATCGCTGGCCCGGTTGCTGCTACAGCAGCAGCCAGTGCGATAGCAACAAGTGTCAGGATCAGGGCGTATTCGACTAGCGCCTGACCACGTTCGCCCCTTGTGTTCGGTGGGGAACTGCTATTCTCTTTATCAACCATAAGACTTCATCCCTCGTCCAATTGTCGTGCTGATGGCTGTGTAGTCCATACAGATAAGAATCCTGGACGGATTCCTTTATCTATCTTACCTGACTATTGCTGATTCTCAGTTTAATTTTTGTCGTTTTCTTGTGCAAATGCCTTGACAATTCCTCAACGCGGTGCCGTGATCTTTATCACTCGTTGATTCTTCGTGCCTATGGTATGCTCACGATGGATGCTATTCAATAGCACATCAGTCGTATTTCGTATGAAAGACATACACAACCCGTGTTTATTATGCGAATATTCTCGAAGGAGATTTCGATGCCTGCTGTTATTATTGATGGAAAATTAGTTGCTGACCGGATACAGGCGGAAATTGCATCTGATGCCGCCCGTTTTCAGGCACAATATGGTTATCCGCCGGGTTTAGGTGCTGTACTAGCAGGTGATAATCCGGCTTCAGCCCAATATGTCCGAATGAAACGGCGCGCCTGTGAAAAAGTTGGGATTACGTCAGTTGCTCACCTGATGACCGCCGAAAGTTCGCAGGAAGAAGTCGAGGCGGCTGTTGCTTCGTTGAATGCTGACCCCCAAATTCACGGTATTCTGGTTCAATTACCGCTTCCATCACAAATTGATGAAGAACGAGTTCTCCGACTGGTTAGCCTGGACAAGGATGTTGACGGTTTTCATCCTATCAATATTGGTATGTTGGGAATGAAGGGTCGTCAGCCTCTATTTACGCCCGCTACACCAACTGGATGTATGGTACTCCTGAAAGAAGTCGGGGCACAGGTTGAGGGCGCAAACGCGGTTGTTATTGGTCGGAGCAACATCGTTGGCCTGCCCGTTGCGTTGATGCTGATGAAGGCCAACGCGACGGTAACGGTTTGCCACAGCCGGACAAAAAATGTGGCGGATATTGTGCGGCAGGCCGATATTGTGATTGCGGCTATCGGGAAGCCAGAGTATGTGAAAGCAGCGTGGCTCAAACCGGGCGCAATCGTGATTGATGTCGGAACCAACAAAGTCGATGACCCGACTGCTGAGAAGGGCTATAAATTCGTGGGCGATGTGGAATTTGAAGCTGCGCTGGACGTGGCGGGTGCAATCACGAAAGTTCCCGGTGGTGTTGGCCCGATGACCATTACGATGCTTCTCCAAAATACAATGAAGGCCGCACAGCACATCGCTCAAAAATCCTCATAAATCCGGGCTGGTTTTGTAGGATTCATAATAGAGTCCTACAAAAAGTGGTGTAAAAACTTGAATCAAAGCCCGAAATCGGGTTTCATGGTAAAGATGGAAATTGATTTTCGGGAGCCGCATATGCCAGCCCAGATTCACCAGCTTGATTTTGATGACAACAGTGCGTATTTGCGCGAAGCTCTACGTTTACTGGTGCAGAGCTTTATCGAGCTTGAAGTCACTGCTTTTATCGATGCACATCCTTATGAACGCAGCGATACACGGCGCAGCCTGCGAAATGGTTATCGTCAGCGATCATGGCGCACTGGGATGGGTGAAATCACGCTTTTTATCCCCAAACTGCGCAAAGGCACCTATACCCCGACCTTTCTGGATGAACTGCGACGTTCCGAATCCGACCTGATTGAAGTTGCGCAGATCGCCAGCGAGGGTCGGGTTGATACCCGCGATCTCGAACGGCTGGCGCAGCGAGTCGGGTTGTCTCCAGTGCAACGCAGCCAACTGGCGGAACTTGAAGAGCGGTTGCACGATCTGGCACAGCGGCATCGTGTCCATATGATCCGGGTTCCTGAATCAACCACAGTGCCGATGGCGCGACTTCGTGGCACTATGATGATAGGGCAGGGGTACTCGAACATTCTGGCATTCGCGGCGTGATTTGATCCGCATTCCCCAATTTCATATCAACTGAAATTCCCTTTAATGGTAACGATTTGAAAGGTTAGCTCATGTCGTCAGTTATCCCTATGGTTATTGAACAGGACAATCGCAGCGAACGGGCTTATGACATTTATTCACTGCTGTTGAAATCGCGCATCATCATGCTGAGTTCAGCCATTAACGATCAGGTTGCGAATCTGATGATCGCGCAACTGCTTTATCTTGACCAGCAAGACCCGGAACGCCAGTTACAAATCTACATTCAATCGCCGGGTGGAGAAGTTTATGCGGGGCTGGCGATCTACGACACGATACAGCAGATTTCCGCTCCGGTTAGCACAGTCGCGGTTGGACGGGCTGCGAGCTTCGGCACTGTAATCCTGACCGCCGGAACACACGGACTGCGGTATGCACTGCCGAGTTCGACTATCCATATGCACCAGCCTCTGGGCGGGGCACAAGGACAGGTGACGGAGATGATGATTCAGATCAATGAACATATGCGTCTATCCTGACCGCCGGAACACACGGACTGCGGTATGCACTGCCGAGTTCGACTATCCATATGCACCAGCCTCTGGGCGGGGCACAAGGACAGGTGACGGAGATGATGATTCAGATCAATGAACATATGCGTCTGAAGGAATATCTCAACAATGTCCTTGTACGTCACACCGGGCAAGATAAAGCCACTATCGAACGTGACACAGATCGCGATACCTTCCTAACGGCTCAACAGGCCGTCGAGTACGGGCTGATTGATAACATCCTTGCGCGGGAAAAGCTGCTGGTTCCACCGATGACGGTTCCGCTTCCCAGTGCAACATTGGCGACGCGATGATCGACAATTCCCACCATTTGTCGCCTTGATCTGGCGGAATTGGTGGACAAATGGTGAGGGGGCGTTTTCCCTCAAAAAATAATGATTGTGATTGACAGTCATATGGGCAGCCCTACGTTCACAGTTCCAAGTCAAGCGGGCAGCTTCTGATGATGCTGCAAAGTCCATTCTTTTTGCAGCGAAATCAGCAGAAAATGGCGACTGCTTCCCGTGTAGTTGCGGCGGCGGCGTAAAAAAGAGTGCCGCCGCCAACTTTGCCAATTGTGTTTCCAGTTTCCAGCTATTCGTTGAAAATGGCTGCCGAAAAGCGGCGGCTGCCGGAGGGGTGTGACGGCAGCCATGGCTGCCATTTTCGCAAACGGCGAAGAATCCTGACCGCACCATATCCCTTCTCTTATCTGACCCACCATATAATGTGCTGCTCCTTCCAAAATCATCCTGAATAGTGTAGCACGAATGTTCGTTAAGGTGGTGAACTTTCGGTATTAATCTGGCTGGTGGGAGGTTCGATTTGAGTTGGTACAGTGCCGCCAGATGTTAAAACATC